>JAPKYY010000610.1 GCA_026394095.1 Acidobacteriota bacterium
GTATGCGCAACCGATATGCGAATGCCGATTCAGTATGCACTCACGTACCCGGAACGCGCCGATGCTCCAGTGCCCAAGCTGAAGTGGGATGAAGTACATAGTTGGGATTTTCATCCTCCCGATTGGGAGAAGTTTCCGTTGTTGGGACTGTCGTATCAGGCAATTCGAGCAGGCGGTAGTGCTGGTTGTACTTTGAACGCGGCAGACGAAGTGGCAGTAGAGGCGTTTCTCAAGGGGCAGATTCCGTATCTTGCGATTGCGGCCACAGTAGCTGAGACGCTCGAACGGGTTCCCGTTACACATCCTTCCACAGTGGCCGCTTTGCTTGAAGTAGATCGTCAATCCCGCGCGGTTGCGCAGGAGTGGATCAGTTCGTCTTTTGCTCTTTCGCTATAAGTGCTTTGATGTCCGCAGGCGGCTCGAGCTTCGCTTCTTCGATTTCTGGATTTATCAGAAGTTCAATGATTTTGTTATCCATCTTCTGTGGCCCCATGGATTGGATCGAACGGTGGGGAAGCAAGAATGCTCCTACCTTGCGATAGTCACTGACAAGAATCGAGATGGGCAGCTCGCCCATTGCGGAAACTAACGTGAACTCAGTCTTAACCACCAGACCAGTCGCTTTTGAGAACCAGCTTGTCTCTGGCTTGCCGCCGACAAACTCGATTTCAGACTTGATCGATTGTGACTTGAGATCCTTGTAGGCGGCCACGCCACCGGTGAGTTCGACAAAGCGATCCATCAGGACTTCGCCTTTGGGAAGGTCTGCTGCTGCTGTGGTTGAGGCGAGCAGAATCAGTGAGAGAAAGGTATTTCGTTGCATTTTAGTTATTCCTTTTCGATCCATTGACGGGCCGCGAGGCGGGTTGCATCGAGGCCGGTGAGCAGTTGTTGACGAGTGGGTTCGATGATGACGTCGGGTTCTACGCCGAGCCCCTCGAGTGGTTTTCCACCCGCAGAAGTATAGTTAGCGGTGGTGTACTGGAAGCCGTCGCCTGTGGGGAGTTTTTCGATTGCTGAAGGCAGGGCCATGCCTGCTGAACGGCGCCCGAAAATGCGAGCACGCTTAAGGTCTTTCATGCCACCAGCGAAGATCTCTGAAGTGGAGGCGGATTGTGCATCGATGAGGATCGCCAGCTTGCCTAGAAAGGGGCTGGGTCGAGGGTTGGCCATGATTTTGATCTGCATAGTGCGGAAGAAGGACGTGCCCAGGGTCTGGCTTTGATCCAGAAACCAGCCAGCGAGGCCGCCGCTCAACACCCCAAGGCCACCGGGATTGCGGCGCAGGTCGATAATGATCCCGCGGCAAGTCTTGCAATCTGAGGTTGCCTTGCGCAACAGACCCTCCAAAGCTTCGGGATCGAAAAAGGAGCTGATGTGAATGTAGCCTGTCTGTTCGGAGAGGCGCTCATAGATCAGGTCCAGACGCATGGGCGGCAATTCGCCAAAGCGGATCATTTTCCCGGTCGGCTTGGTGAGTTCCAGCCTGGTGCTTGAGGCCTTGCCCTGCTCATCTTCCAGCAAAAGTTCCAGGGTTTCGCCGGGCTCGCCGCGTAGCATGTTACGTATGGCAAGCTGGGCATAAATTTCTCCTTTGGCCCGTGCGATACGCTCGCGGACGCGGCGCCCGTTTACTTCGCGAAGAACCATTCCCGAATAAGGTCCAGCGGCAATCACAGCATCACCGCCGATGATTTCAAAACGCAGGCCCGCATCACCCAAGCCAGCCCTGCTGTCCATATCTGTGTACGCTGCCGACGGGATAATGCCTACGTGCGAATGGCCCAGTCGATCGAGGAGGGCCTCAATGTGATGTCTCGCTTCTTCAGGGCTTGATGCTGCCTCCACCTTCGGCCGCAGTTCGGTGCGAGCGGCCTGCCAGTCGATGCCATTGAGCTTCGGATCCCAGTGTTTGTCCTGTATGGTCTGCCAGACCTGATCAAAGCTAGCGAGTGAGAGCTGGTTGTTGGGTTGTGATTGAGCGCAGAGGATGAGCAGTGCGCCAAGGCACACGTATCGTATGGTTCGTGACATGTGAGGTACCTTTAGTGAGTTTTTGCTTCGAGTTGGTCGAGGATTTCCTCGACAGAGGAGCGGCTGCTGCCGCTGAGCGAATCCAGAGATTTTCGAGCCAGCTTGAGAGATTCCCGTGCCGCCGGATACTTGCCTTCCGCGACAAGCACCGCAGACTCTGCAACGGCGACAGCCTCTTTAGTTACAAAGCCGGGCTTATTCGCCTCGCCGAGGTGTATCCTGGCGCGTTTCAGATCGACTTCAATGCGGGCGTAGAAATCTGCTGCTCCGGCATGGATGATCGGCCTCGCTGCGGCAGGCCAGGCGTCAACATTTGCGAGTGCCCGATCCAACCATTGCCTGGCCAATTCAAACTCTTGCCTGTCGAGATGGTACCCATAACGGGTCCACATGGCCATGATGCCATCGTAGGTTGGTTCCACATTTTGCGTTGTGGAATCGACGAGTTCAGCAGGCCAATCCCGTGGGCGTACACTCATCGAGATCGCCCCAAGTGCTGCAGACCAAACCCAGCGGCGCCCCGCGTCATTACGGCTGGCCAACTGCAAGATCCGCGCCCCGTCATTGACAAAGCCGGAGTTGTTGATGGGAAGCATCGTTACGAGTGCAATAGACAACGACCCGATTGCGAAGACTATTAGCCCGGCTGCCAGATATTGGTTGCTTGGCCAGATGGCCAGAGCTGGGAAAAATGCAAGACCTCCCAAAAGAGAAACGATCGGGCCGCCGCTCACAAGCATTAGCATCTTCTTACGCAAGTCTTCGTATTCAGGCACCTGGTGGGGATCAGGGCCAGCGGCTGCTATGCCGCCCCACAGCGAAGCATTGCGATTGAATTTGATCTCAAGTGATCCATTAACTCCATCGATTCGAAGGGGGCCAACGGCGTAGAGGTAGAAGCGGAATCCTGCCAGCCGACCTCCAATTACATGGCCCAGCTCATGCGCTGCCAATACAAGCCACAAAGCAATGATAGTGATTGGAATGATGGCAAGCCCAATCTGGAGATCCTTTGCTGAACCTTTTAATGCTTTACCGATGATGTAGCCAAAGGCAAGACCAACAGGTGCGAACAAAAGGCCTGTCCAGAAAGATCGATACTTCTGCAACATCTTCTTAGTACTCCTTGTTCTCCACAATCCATCGTGCAGCGGCGAGTTGTAGCGCCGTGACGAAAATCAGGAAGCATGTTTGACCAGCAGGCGCGAGAGGAGTTGGACTAAGCAGATAGCTAGCCAGATCGAGCCATGTTCCCGGCAAAGAGGAACTGTAGCCCCCAACTGCTCCAAGAATCAAAAGGCCAATTGTCCCCGCCCAGAACTCATCGAAGATTGTTGAAAGCCAAACCGCCATGGCATAAAAGAATGTAGAGACCACAAGGATGTTCGGGAAATATGCCCAGGGTTTGGCCACATCTCGCACCATGGCTACCGCCACAGCATAGCTCGCCAGACCAAGTATCAGCAGGAGGGCCACTCCAATTCCTGCTCTGGTCGCGAGTATCCGAGTTCTCGATACAGGCATGGAAAGAAGGAAGCCCATCGAACCGTGAAATCCGCGAGACATACCCATCGATGTTTGGGCATTGATTCCTGCGCCGGCTAAAATCTTCGCCGATATGGGCAGCAAGATACCGCCGTAAACAAGTATAAAAATCTGCCAAAGCTTTGCAGCGCCTTCTGCAGGTTTGAGATTCTTCCATTTGCTTGTGGCGAGCTCAGAAGGAAGCCAGCCGACAATCAACCCAATGATGTAAACCGCGAGTATAACCGTCAGTGCGAAACGAAACCGCACTTCTTTCCACGACTTAAGCCAGAGCATCTTGCCTCCTTACGCTCTCTACAAAGAGTTCACGAAGCGGAACTGGGTAGGCTTCAATGTCTGAAGCCCCGAACGATTTTGCAACTTCAATCGTTTCGGCACGGTCTGTCAGAATGCTGATGCTTCGGCCATCCTGCTTCAGGATTCCAAGTTGAGAGAGCTGAGCGAATTGATCCGGGTCTGGCTCAAGGACAAACTGAATGCGCCGGGTGGTGGCGCGAATCTCGTCCAGCGAGCCTTGTTTGAAGCATTGGCCTTTGTGGACGAGGCATACATGATCACTAATTTGTTCAATCTCCTCCAGCCGGTGTGAGCAGATCAGAACAGTTGTGCCGTAGTCAGCGACCAGAGATACCAGAGCCTGGAGGGTTTCTTCACTTGCGATTGCGTCAAGCCCGTCGGTGGGTTCATCCAGCACCAGTAGGTCGGTTCCCCGGGCGATTGCCATCAGCATGTGGAGCTTGGTGAGCGTACCTTTGGAGAGTTGAGTGACATTGCGGTCCAGAGGGATCTCGAAGGTATTAACATACCGGGTCTCGAGGTCGAGGTTCCAGCCCGGGTAAAAGCTGGCAGTGAAGCGAATCACTTCTCTCGCACTCATGTAAGGGAAGAGATCCTTGCGTTCGGGAATATAGGCGGTGCGCGAACGGATCAGCCGGTTCTGTTCGGCGTTGAGTGCGTCCAGCCCAAGAACGCTTGCGCTCCCTGAATCTGGTTTGGCCATGGCCAGGAGAAGACGGATGGTTGTCGTCTTCCCCGCGCCATTGAGCCCTACCAGTCCGCAAAGGGAACCCTGCGGTACCTGAAGGCTCATGCCCCGCAGGGCTTCGACATCCTTGTAGGATTTCTTGAGAGCTACTGTTTCGATTGCATAGATGGGTCTCATTTTTGGGCCCTTTCTGCGATTGCGGCGTCTATGAGCCGTTTGATTTCTTCTTCGCTCAAGCCAAGCGCAAGCAGGCGCTCGACGGCCTTGTCGACGATCGGTCTGGCGGTTTGCATACGATCGGTAAGTGCCTTTGTGTTGAGGTTTTCGCTGATGAAAGCGCCAGCTCCCTGGCGGAGTTCGATCAAACCTTCGTGTTCGAGTTCACGATAGGCCTTGGCGACAGTGTTGGGATTCATCACCATCGTCTCGGCAAGCTTGCGCATGCCGGGGAGCTGATCGCCGGGACGGAGGACGCCGTTTTCGACGGCGTGTTTGATCTGCTCCATGATCTGGAGGTAGATGGGCACACCGGAATTGGGATTGAGTCGGAAAATCACAGCGTTCTAGTGTGATAGTAGACTAGTACACTGATACAATCAAGAACTTTTTTCGTTCGGGGCGCATCTCATACACTGGATACAGAACATGGAATTCCTAAATAGCGTTTTTTGGCTGCTCATTCTCCTGGGCGTGATGATCATCATTCACGAACTGGGGCACTACTGGGCGGCGTTGCTTTGCGATGTAAAGGTTGAGCAGTTCTCACTCGGCTTTGGCCCCAGATTGTTCGGGTTCAAAATCGGTGAGACGGACTTCCGCTTTTCTGCGATTCTCTTCGGCGGTTATGTGAAGATGCTGGGGCAAGACGATATGGTGGTCGACCCTGGCACGAACCCAGACCCGCGAAGCTTCACGAACAAGACTCGCTCTCAGCGACTGTTTATTATTGCGGCTGGGCCAGCAATGAATATCCTTCTCGCGGTAGGACTTTTGGCTGGCCTCTTTATGTTTGAGTTCCGTAAGGTGACGAATGCGAATGGGCCGGCGATTGTGGGGCATGTTGAGAAGGGGTCACCTGCTGCGCTTGCGGGTGTGGCAGAGGGCGACACCATTATCGAATTTGACGGCAAGAAGAATCCGACCTGGGAAGACGTAATTGTGAAGGAACTGACCGGGGCGGGGAAGCCCTTTGCATTTCAGGTAAAGCGGAATGAATCAACTATGGCTCTTTCGGTGACCCCGAAGGAAGATGCAAAGACCCAGGTTGGCTATGTGGGGTGGCGTGAACAAAGCGAGATCCGGATCAAATACATCATGAAGGGTTTTGATGCCGAACGAGTTGGTCTGATGCCTGGCGATGTAGTGATCAGCGTGAACAGCATCCCGGTGCGCAGCTTGACCAAGCTCGTGGAAATAGTCAAAGAGAGCAACGGCAAGGGCGTCGATCTCATCTATGAGCGCGAAAATATTCGCAATCGAATTACAGTGCAGCCGAAATTCAGTGAGGCGGATAAGCGCTGGATGATCGGAATTCAGTTGGAGCCGAAGTATGTGGTTGTCGCACTTGGCCCGCTGGAGGCGATACAGCAGAGCATCAACTACAACATGCGTGGGGCAACGATGATCTTCGACTACCTCAAAGGTGTCGTCCAGATGCGATTGTCGCCAAAACAGTTTGAAGGGCCAGTGGGAATTGCCCGGATGGCTGCAGCTGCGGCAAAGGAAGGTGCTGGCGATTTTGTTTCACTGATGTCTATGGTGAGTCTGAATCTGGCCATCTTCAATTTATTGCCGATCCCTGTTCTCGATGGCGGTGGGATTTTAGTTCTGTTGGTGGAAATGGTTCGTCGTCGGGACTTGTCTTTGCAACTGAAGGAACGAGTTTTGCAAGTGGGTTTGGCCTTCCTCCTGATGATGGTTGTCTTTGTCCTCTACAACGACATCTCGAAGGCGGTCATGCCAAAAGGCTAGCCTGATGGATTCCCTTGACGTATTCAGGCTCTTGATTGGTTCGGGCTTGAGTGCTGCAATTTTTATGGGGTTTTGGGTCTTGTGGTTGAAGACAAAAAATCCTGGATTTCGTATCTTTGCGTTTGCGATCGGCCCCTTACCCGCAGGTTTTGTTGTCCTGGTGATTCTTGGACGTCTCATTTTTGCCAGCGGCGTTATTCACGAGTTTACGACCGGGGCTGCTGGTCCAGGAATGAGGGAACTGTCGTTTCCGGTGGAGGATGCCGAGATTAGGCACATCCTGGAAATTTCGCCAGTGATTTCAAAAGTCTCTGTGAAGAATCCGGATGGAGAATTGCTCGAAACAACACAAACCGTTAACGAGGGGAAATTACAAGTGGAGTTTGAGGCTCGTCGTGGAGGGAGTCACCGAGTCTTGCTGGAGAATCCTGAAGGAGTGGGCGCGGTGAAGGTGGTTGCGAGGGAATGGAGATGAGGCGGAGGAATGGAATCTCAAGGATCTGATCCTGCCATTCGGTATATTCCATGGCCTCGGAGGCGAGCACAAGCCAGGAAGTTACGTCGGCAATGGGAGTTTGAGGATAGACAAGAAAGACCCCGGGACTAAATGCTCCAGAGGCCAGGAACTGCGTGAACTGAGCAGGAAGAACGTGGATGTCGTGCGTAACCAGGATCCGATCTTCTTCGGCGGCGAAATGCAGAAGCTCAAGATGGGAGAGGCCTTCGATCCTTGCTTTATGCGCGCTGAGAAAATCAATGGTATTGGATCGACGCTTGCACGCTGTAAGCAGGTGGTGATTGAGGCTGACGTCAGCAAGAAGGCGTAGCATCTAAGTCTTCCGCAGGGCTTGTTGGCGATAGTCTTCGAGCATCAGGTCAAGTTTGGATGGTGCCGGGTTTGCTGTCCTGAAATCCTGCCATGCCTTTCGAGTCTGCCAGGAACCATCTTCAATGATCTGACGGTTGCCCAGGTAGAAGGCAATTGCTCCGTGAATTTGTTCAAGTGTAAGAGTCGGAAAGCTGAAATGGATTTCTTCGGGTGATGCCCCGTTTTCGTATTCGGTTACCAACAGATAGAGGGGAAGCCGGCTGTCTACCAGATAGAATGCATCGTCGCGCAACTCAACATAATCTTTAGCCATGATCCATCTTCATCATAACTGTGTGCCTTGGATTTATGGGATGCAAATCCTGTTATCCATGGATGGGTCTTGAAGGTCAAATTTGGTTGCTTGAGGGTGCCGGGTAGGGCATATCGACTCAACCAGATGATTGAGGTCAAGAAATCCCTGGCTCAAAACAATTGCAAATTGTGGGGGGGCTCTTTGGAGTCGTCTTTAATGGCACAAAGGTCTATAACCTTTATGAAAAGAATACTTCGCGCCCTGACTTTGCTGCCGATGCGATGGGTTGGTCGAGAGGTCTTGGGAGCGCACCAGGTGAAGTGTCCTTCTCAGTTTTTGTGGCAGGCGCAGTGCGCCATGCCGAATTGACTTCGCGGCCGAATGTGGATGCAGCGGTTTAAGGGAGAAATGAGTCTCACTACCAGTTGGCCGATTCAGATGGCAAAGTGCTGGATTTACCAGTCGGGGTGCCTTAGGTGCATGTAGTAGTTAAAGAGCCGCGTGGAGAAGGGGCTGCTCACGCGTCCTTCAAACACGCTCCCGTTCACACCGTATCTCTGATAAGTTGCTAAACATGAGCCAGACTGAAGCCCTAAAAATGATTTCGTCTCTAGGGGCCTGTTGTTTCATTTTGACTGGCGTTTGGTTCCTGGGCGTATGGCTGAAGAAGGCATTCCTGAAAGTGGTCGCGGTGGTCTGCGCCGTATTGATCTTACTTGGGATTGCTATGAGTTTCGCCATGCCCTATTGGGGATGGAATCAGGTAGATTTTGTGACTTCAACGCCAGGCCCTGCGCGTGGCGAAAAGAGTGTTGTGCAGGAATTTCCCTTCTTTGTAAACCAAGCCGGAATCGAAGAGCGAGTTGAATTGACGCCTTTTGCGCGATGGGAGGCTCAAGCGGTTGGTGCGGTAGCAATCGGGATGAGAGTGACCGAGCCAGGCGGGAAAGTTGTAGCGGAAGAAACGCGAGTGTTAAGCAATATCGGTGGTACCAGTTGGACACCATTGATAAAGGATTTTCAGGCAACAGTGAAGGGGCAATATCAGTTAAGGCTGGAGATTCCTGAACCAGTGGGAGAGGTCAAAGTCCGAGTCACTGATATGCCTCTATAGACCCAGTTGTGCCTTGAGTTTTTCAACGAATTCTTCCAGCTCCTTGACGCGCGCTTCCAACTCGTCAATACGATTTGGAGAGGTGGATTTGGTTGCAGTTGGCTCAGGGAAGGAGAATTCCGGGATCGAGTCGCCAAGAAGGTGTGTCCATCTTGCTTCTTTCGTGCCAGGGGCTTTGGGGAGTTCTTTGACTAGCGATTCCTCTTTGCCAGCGAGGCGGCTCAGTGTCGACAAAACCGTATCGAGATCTTCAAAGGGGAAGAGTGATTGGGTTCGTCCGCGCAGTTCGCCCGGGGTTTGCGGGCCGCGGCAGAGGAGGACGCAGAGAACGGCGAGGTCTTTGTTGCCGAGGTTGAGTCTTTGTCCGAGGCCTTGTGAATACTTGGGGACACGGTGTTCCCGGCCCGAGTGCTCGAAGGCAATGCCCTTGTGCCGCATTACTTCAATTGAGTTGAGGACGTCTGCTTCGACCAGTTGCATTACAGGTTCGCGGTTATTCTTCTGGTTGCAGGCATTCACGAGAGCGTTGAGCGAAAGCGGGTAGTACTCAGGTGTTGCCATTTCCTTTTCAATCAATGCGCCGAGGACTCTTTGTTCAGTGGCGGTGAGATCGAAAGACATGTTGGTTAACCTCTCAGATTGTGGAAAGCAGTTTCGATTTCGACTTGGGCTGCCCGCGTGATTGGGATCAACGGCAGGCGCGGGGGCCCGCCGTAATAGCCGTTGAAATCCATGGCGTATTTAAGGCCGGGGATACCGTATTTGACAGTGACGAGAGTAGCCGCTTCTGTGATGCGGCGCTGCCAGTCTTCGGCGGCATCGTACTCGCGCTTGAGAATGGCTTCAGCGATGGTAAGACAAGAGAAAGGGGCTGCGCTTGCATAGGCAAGCACGGCAC
>JAPKYY010000790.1:0-3415 GCA_026394095.1 Acidobacteriota bacterium
TTCTATCCGTCGCGCGCCCTCTGTCCATTTACATATCCTCGCTGTGCTCGGGTGCATGCTCGCTGCAGTTGGCAGTCTGTTATGGGCATCCCGGCTTGCCTTTATTGGCGAACTTGAACTGCTCCGCTCTTTGCTTACCTCAAGATTATTTCTCCTTGCAGCAGCCAATCTTTGCTTTGCTACTGCCTATCTCCGCCGGGCCACCGAAAAATCCTCCTCTGGCTTTCGCTATGCCATTCCTGTCCCTTGCGCGATTCAGGCACTGCACTTATTCTTGCTCGGCTTGAATCAACTAACCGGGGGCTACATTTACTTCACGGCCACTTCACCGGAAGCTGCTGTTGTTGCCGTACTGATCGGCCTCTTTATGGTCATTGCGCTCTTTGTAGACTTAACCGACGCCGCCCAGCGCAACAACGCCGCCAAGTCGCTATTCCTCTCCACCATGACCCATGAACTGCGCACTCCCCTGGCAGGCATGATCGGCCTCACTTCCATCCTCTCCACTTCCAAAACGCAAGAAGAGCAAAAAGAACTCGCCTCCTCAATCAACCAATGCGCCACCTCTGTTTTGGCACTCGTCGACGATATCCTCGACGTAGCTCGCATTGAAGCAGGCCGCACGCAGGCAACCCCCACTCCCTTCTCGCCACTGGCCACGATTCAGGAAATCGTCTCCATGTTTCAAGCCACCGCCGCAGAAAAAGGCGTCCTCCTCGATGCCGTTCTCGATACTCCTCTCCCCTCTTGCATCTCGTCTGACCCTGCTCTCTTCAGGCGCATCCTTCTCAACCTCGTTGCCAATGCCCTCAAGTTCACAGATGCGGGTTCGGTAACGATCCGTACCTCCTACCAAATGGGTGCTCTCCAGTGCTCTGTAGAAGACACTGGCTGTGGAATTCCCGAGCAAGACCTGCCTCAACTCATGCAGCAGTTCTTTCAGGCCAGCAACGCGGTTTCGGCTTCATCCAAAGGCACCGGCCTCGGTCTCCATCTTTCCGATCACATGGTAAAGCTACTGGGAGGTTCCGGCATCAAAGTGCAATCGCAGCTCTACCGTGGCAGCACATTCTCGTTCACAATCCCCGCTCCTGAAGCCCAACTCCTTCCCGCGGCTGACACCCCAATTCGTTCTTCCTCACCCAGCCTGCGCGTACTCGTAGCCGAAGACAACAAAGTAAACCAGCTCGTGCTGATCCGGCTCCTCGAGAAACTGGGCCACAGCACCATCCTCGCAACAGACGGCCGCCAGGCAGTGAACCATTGGCAGCAGCAAAACCCAGACCTCATCTTGATGGATTACCGCATGCCCGTCCTCGATGGCCCGGCCGCCGCACGTGAAATCAGATCTCTCGAAGACGGCAAACGGCACGTCCCGATTCTTGCCCTTACCGCCAACGCTCTCACCGAACACCGCGACATCTGCCTTGATGCAGGCATGGACGACTACCTCTCCAAGCCCCTAACCATCCAGCAATTAGCCAAAGCGATCGAACGTTCTATCGCCCAAAAAGATTAACGAAGCGCAGCGCCACAAACAGTGCCCCCCGTCCCTCTCCCGGCACTCCCCGCAAATTCCACGCATACCCGAGATCAAAACTCACACTGCTAGCCAGAGTCACCCTCAACCCTCCCCCCGCCGAATAGCGAGCCACATCCCGCCCAACTCCAATCCGCCCCGCATCAAACACAACAATCGGGCTCACCGCAAACGCATTCATCTCATCCATCACACTCCGGATCACCTCACGCGGAAAGGCCAATTGCTGCTCAGCCAGCCGCCGCGCCTTCTTCCTGTCTATGCGATTCACTCCCTCCTCAATCGCCTTGCGCTGCGCCTCCAACTCCAAACCTAAATCGCTAAGCTTCCCCTTCAATTGCTCCTTGCAGAGTTGCTGAATCGCAGGAATATTCGCCTCTTCCGGATCATCCTTCAGGAACTGTCTCCAAAGCGTATTCTTCCCGATTTCCTCCGTCAGTCCCACCAGATCACCAACCCGGTCTGCGCACTCAGACCCAGTCTCGCCAAGCTCCGTAAACCTCGTTTCAATCGCCGCCACCACCCGCTGAAACGGCTCCTTCCTGTCCCGCAAGAGCTCCAGCTGCGCCGGATCTTTCAACTGATTCCCAATGTCAAAAGTTGTCAACGCAACATCGAGTCCTTCGTCGATCTTCTCCCGTAGCTCGACATCCTCACTCGCCTCCCGGGGCACAATCGGCACCCCATAGAGCGGGATCCCCAGCGTCAAATTTACCACCCCAAACTGCTTCACCCCCACACCATTCCCCAAACGAAACGCCGGCACACCGCGCATCACCGGGTTCGAGCGGATCTTCCACCCACTCATCGCCGCAAACTGAGTTTCGACATTACCCCCATAAAAACGTTCGGCGAGCGGCGTCGGCCCCAATTCCCTCAGATGCCCCGCCTGCAGCTGGGCCTCAAACTCGATGGCCCGGTGCGCTGCAGGCAACCACCGGCGCTCGTAAGCAACATCCACCACCTGCTTGCGATAATCCACCAGCTTGCCGCTTCCGGTTCTGCCCAACTGAAGCCCGTAAGAAGCCGCCAGCGCCTGCCCCTTGCGCCGCATCGAAACCCCGCCAAAAGTCTTCCAGTGCGCCACCCGCGTGCCGGCAAGCCCAACACTCTCCACATGCCCGCCCTCAAACTGCGATCCCAATCTTGCCACCACGCCCGTCCGCCCCATCGGCGCACTCACCAATGAAACCAGTCCCGCCGCCATCCCCGACCGCAGCCGCAACAAACCATTGGGCCGGTCGACATAATCAAATCCACCGCGCAAGCCAATCTGCCGCCACCAGCCCTCACTCGCCTCCCGTTGCATCGATAAAGCGCTGCTCGCCAACAGGCTCTCACGAGACCCATACCCTTCAACCCCCAGCCTGACACGCCGCCCCGCCTCCAGCCTGCCGCCAGCCATCAAGCCCTGCGAAGCGTCATATCCAAGCCCCGGCGTCAACCGCAACCACTTCGTTGCGGGCCGCAATGCAAGCGCATCTCCAGGGTTCACTCTCTCCTCGCGCGCCTGCTCCAGATTGCCGATTGCCCCAAGCGGAGCCTTCACCGTAAACACTCGAAACTGAATCGTGAGCGCCTTCTCTTCGCAATCCACCACTCGGGGAATGACAATACTAAATCCAACTGGAGAATCAAACAAAGCAGGCGCAGCAATCAGCGCCTGCCGCAATGCGCCCTGAGCGCTTTTCATCGCCTCCAGCCGAAACGGCCGTCCCTCCAGATCCCCCATCTCTATAGGGGCGACCCTCAGCAACCAGAACCCGCTCAGCTCAACCCGGCGCGTCCAGTATGCTTCCTTCTCAAAGAAATCAAACCCGCGATCCGGGCATGCCTCAGCCCACGCAAAACCTGTCAAGCCGAGCGCAAGCAGCA
>JAPKYY010000790.1:3422-4299 GCA_026394095.1 Acidobacteriota bacterium
GCAGCCTGCTAGTCAACCTTCGAAAGCGTGCGCTCAACGGCTGCCTCTGCCTTCTCCTGAGTTGTCTTGCCTTCCTTAAACCGCTTGGCCGTCACCGACGCTGTCCCCAGTACATGCTCCACTTGCGGTGCACTCATCTTGCCCTTCTTGGCCACCGTCTCGGCCTGCTCAAAGTTAGCCGCCTTCACCAGCACAGCGTCAAACTTCACTAGCGCTTCCCCAAACTCATCCGTCTTCTTCTCGCGCTCAAATAGCGAGAACGCAATCGTCCACTTCACATCCCCGCCATTGGCAGTCTCTTTATCCAACCCAAAAACCACTTTGCGCAAACGGTCCGTCGTCTGCACTTCAATGTCTATCGATATCGATTTCAGTGAGCTAGGCATGGGGCAAGCTTACTCAATTCTCACCTCAGTCGCAAGCTGTTTAGCACCACACTCACGCTACTCAATGCCATCGCCCCTGCAGCCACCACCGGGTTCAACAACCCCAATGCCGCCACCGGAATCCCCACCACGTTATAGGCAAACGCCCACCCCAAATTCTGCCGCATCACCCGCATCGTTTGTCGCGACAATTCAATCGCCTCAGCCACCCCCTGCAAATCCCCACGCAGCAACGCCACATCCCCAGCCTCAATCGCCAGATCCGAACCCGACGCCATCGCAATCCCTACATCTGCCTTCTCCAGCGCCGGCGCATCATTCAACCCATCGCCCACCATCGCCACCTTCACCCCACCTGCCTGCAGCCGCCCCACCGCCTCTACCTTGCCCGCAGGCAGCACCCCTGCCACCACCTCATCAATACCCACCAACTCAGCCACAGCCCGGGCTGCCTCCTCCCGGTCTCCACTCAACATCACCACCCGCAAGCC
>JAPKYY010000415.1 GCA_026394095.1 Acidobacteriota bacterium
CGAAGAATTAATGCAATTCGGCGCCAACCACGCCCAGTGGCAACCTCAGATTTTGGCCGCTGCTCAAGCTGCTTCGGCCTCAATCACAACGCACTGGGAGGAATTTTGTCAGGCCCCGCTTGACGCGAATCCAGCCGGCGCTTCAACGGCGTCAAAAACTCGAAAGTCAAAAAGTTGATTGCTGTCAGAATTACGGCAATATGAAGTGCCCCCAATCCAACGGCCGCTCCTACAATCCCGATATTCCAAACGCTTGCCGCTGTAGCCGTACCAGTCACCCCGTCCTTATCCCTCAGGATCGCCCCACCCCCAATAAATCCGATCCCGGTAATCAACCCCTGCAGCATCCGCGAATGGCTATCTGGCGAAATTCCCGGCAGACCCGCCCCTAACATCGCAAACCCGCACGCCGCTGCGCTTACAATTGGAAACGTCCTGAGCCCAGCAGAATGCCCCTCCTTCTCACGATTCCAGCCAATGGGCAACGCCAGCAAATAAGCTAGTCCCAGATGCCAAATGTCCGACCAAACCAAATCCGAAAATACCATCATCTTGCCTCGTATTCTCCTCCCACTTGATTTCACCCTGCAGCAAATTCGTTTCGGCCTTTCAAGCCCCCGCCATCCCTTCTCGAACAGCCCGCCAAAGCAGTCTCGGCGTCGGATACTGCGGCACATTCAGCAAATACACTCCTCCTAGGTGTGCAACAACCAACAAGTACACCAAAGGCTGTAGGTAAGCAGGATAGTAGCGACGGATAAATCGAATTCGCGATGCCAGCAAAAAATATTGCTGCTTCCAAGCCCCGGTGCCTCGAAAGGAACCGGAAATCTTGTGCCTCACTTTCAGTTCAGGATCGGCCGCTACAACCACATCAAGCCCGAGCGAACGCGCCCGAAGCGAAAAATCAAAGTCTTCAAAATATACTGCATAAGCGAGGTCAAATCCAACCAGTCTTTCCCAGGATAAAATTGGCACCAGCAAAGCACATCCACAAACAATATCTACTTCTGTATCCTCCTGATACTCGCGAGCCAATCGAACGAACGGTGTCAGCAAATCAAACCGCCCCCCCGAAAACCAGACTTCCCCAGGGCGATCAAACCAATAAATATGAGCGCTTGCAATCGATTCGGGCCGCTTCTCGATGAACCTCAGCCAGCCCCCGATAAACCCCTCACCCACTTCCGTATCGTTATTCAAAAACAGCAGGTGTGTTGCTCCACCGGCAATAGCAAGGCCCGCCGCCCGGTTGCAATTTCCCGCAAACCCAAGATTACTCCCCCTCGAATACTCCACAAACCCAAACCCATGCAACTCCTCAGGTGCCTCAGTGGGAGACCCATCATCAGCCACCAGCACCCGAAACCCATCACAATCCTGCACCGCAAGACAACCCAGGGTCGCCAGCGTATCCGTCCAGTTCCCGTAAACAGGAAGGATCACCGTCAATTGCACTTTACTTCTGGCCAACATAAATCCTCGCCGCAGGCATCCCCAGCCACATCCCAATCAGCGCAAAGGGTGAGAGCAACATTCGCACCAACGTCGATTCGTGCAACCGCAACTCCACACCCGCACCCCTCAGCGCATGCGTAATGTTCAACGCCAGCATCGCACCATTGCAAATGTCCGGCCTTGCCGCAACCAACCGAAGCCCTGCCCCCTCAAACAATGCCTCAATCGACTTCCTGGAATACGTCTCCACATGACGCGGCGGGTCCCAACCGATCCAATATCTTCCAAACATCCGCCGCTCCAGGCAAGCTGGCTCAGGCACCGCAACCACAAGAAACCCTCCAGGTCTAAGCATTTCTGCCAGATGTGCCAATGCCTTCCTCGGATGGTAGAGATGCTCAAAAACATGCCACAGCGTAATCACGTCCAGCCTATCCAGATCCGGTCGATTCCGGTCAATGCGCCCCTCAATAAAGCGAACAGGCGATGCAAACTCGGCATGCCTTTCCACATCCAGTGCAAACTTCTCCCACCTGCCATCAAGCGAGTCTAGAAACTCCCCATTCCCACACCCAACATCAAGAATCCGTCCATCCGCAACCAATCCCCGCACCAGCTTTTGTCGATATTGCGAAATCCCCAACCATCGCCCAACTCTGTCAGCAATACCATCGGCAGCCTTCTGATACGGCGCATAGCTCTTCAAATAATAATCCCCACTCGACACCTCATCAGGCCTTGGAGATTGAAAGAAAACCCCACACCGCCCACACCATCGCTGTCCAAATTCCCCGGGCAATCCACATGAGTAGTCTCGTTGGGAGAACTTCAATTCACCTTCCGCTCCACACACTACGCATCCAACATTTTCAACCGCCACTGGACAATGGTAACCCGCTCCATCCGCCTTCAGGAGACAGTGCTGCAAACCTCAAAATAATTCAAGCAATCAATCGCCGCCACTCAGTATCGAGAATGGTATTTTGAATCGTGATCTTGAAGTCTGTCCTCATCGGGTTAGCAGCCGCACTGCTACAAGCTGGCGAACAACCTGTCGCCGATGCAAAGAATGTCGTCGTCTACAAAGTTGCCGGCCGCTACGCCGGTTGGCCCGCCAACCACGGCATCTGGATCTGGGGCAACGAGATCGTTGTTGGTTTTGAATCCGGCAAGTTCAAGGTCAACCGCTCAATCCACGCCATCGATTACAGCCAGAAAGAAGAACATCTCCTCGCCCGCAGCAAAGATGGCGGCGAAACCTGGTCCATCGAAAAACCACTCTCCTTGCTCCCTCCACCGGGCGGCAAGATGGCAGGTGTTCCAACCGAGGACGGCGGCAAAGAAGCCGTTGACAACAAGTCCGCAATCGATTTCACGCATAAGGATTTCGCCCTCACCGCCCGCATGATGGATAAAGACATCGGCCCTTCGCGCTTCTACTATTCCTACGATCGCGGCAAGAACTGGAACGGTCCATTCAACATCCCCACCTTCGGCACCAAAGGCATCATGGCCCGCACCGACTACATCGTGGATGGTCCCCGCAGCCTCACCATGTTCATCACCGCCGCTCTCAACAACGGCAAAGAAGGCGAAGTCTTCTGCATTCGCACAACCGACGGCGGCCTCACCTGGAACAAGATCGGTGTTGCCTCCACACCCGGCAAGAACGGCTTCTCAATCATGCCTTCTTCCTTGCGTTTATCAGCTAGCACCATCGTTTCCGCGATTCGCCGCAAAGAGGGTAACGAGAATTTCATCGAGTTCGC
>JAPKYY010000205.1 GCA_026394095.1 Acidobacteriota bacterium
ATTTTCTATGGCTCCGACGGCATCCTCGCCATCGACGCCAACGGCTATCAAATCTACAAAGGCGAAGAGCTCGTTCTCTCCGAAGACGGCAAGCCCCAATCCAAAACCTGGGACACTGCCCCCCACATGGAAAACTTCCTCAAAGCCGTCAAGAGCCGCAACTACAAAGATCTGAAC
Organism: Acidobacteriota bacterium; assembly: GCA_026394095.1. GTDB lineage: Bacteria > Acidobacteriota > Terriglobia > Bryobacterales > Bryobacteraceae > Bryobacter. The sequence goes on from JAPKYY010000205.1 coordinate 178, forward strand.
GCAGAGATCGAAATCGGAGCCATCTCCGCTGGCCTCTGCCATCTCGCCAACATCAGCTACCGCACCGGCAAAAAGCTCGACTTCGACTCCACCAAAATGAAGTTCGTCGGAGCCCCCGATGCCGACAAGCTGCTCACCCGCGATTACCGTAAACCTTATGTCGTCTAACCCTGAAATCTTAACTACTACCGTCGGGTCTTATCCCGTTCCAGAATGGCTTGCTGCACTCCCCAGTGAACAGGCCCGCCTTGATGCCACCCGCGTTGTCTTCGACATCCAGAAGCAGGCTGGCATCGACCTCCCCACCGATGGTGAGCTCTACCGCTTTGACGTCAATCATCCCGACACTAACGGCATGATTGAATACTTCATCCGTCCTATGGGCGGTATCCGTTCTGAAGTCGGCCGCAGCGATCACGAAGCCTTTGCCGCCAAGCAAACCATGGGCTTCCGCCGCAAGGCCGCAGGCGTTGTAGAAGGCCCCCTCGGCGAAGGTTCACTCAACCTCCTCGGCGATTGCGAACTCGCCGCCAGCGTCGCCGGTGGCCCCTTCAAGTTCACCGTCACCAGCCCCTACATGCTGGCCCGTACACTTCTCGATAACCACTACGGCAGCTTCGACAAGCTCACCATGGCCCTCGGCGAAGTCCTCGCCGGTCAGGTCCGTGATCTGCCTTGCGCCTGCGTCCAGGTCGACGAAGCCAACATCCCTGGCAACCCCGACGATTGGCCCCTCGCCGCCAAGTCGATGAACCTCGTCCTCGACGCCATCACCTCCACCCGCGCCGTCCACCTCTGCTTCGGCAACTACGGCGGCCAAACCATCCAGAAGGGCCACTGGCAGCAGCTAGTTGAGTTCTTGAACTCCCTTCACGTCGATCACCTCGTCCTCGAACTCGCGCACCGTCCCGTCGACGACCTCCAGTCCCTCAAAGACATCGCCGGCCACATCCGCATCGGCATCGGCGTAGTTGACATCAAGGTCAACCACATCGAAACTCCCGAAGAAATCGCTCGCAGCATCGAACGCGCTGAAAGCGTCCTCGGCGCTGGCCGTGTCGGCTGGGTCCACCCTGATTGTGGCTTCTGGATGCTCAAGCGCAGCATCAGCGATCGCAAGATCGAAGCCCTCGTCAAAGGCCGCGACCTCTTCCTCGGCCGCAAATGATCCAGCTCACCAGCGGGCCGGCCATCAGCCACCCCTCATACTTTCTGCAGTCGAGCTTCTTCCCCGGGGACGAAGCTCTCTTCTACACCTCCTACGCCAGCGGCTCGGCGCAGATCTATGAGTGCCCCTATCCATCGGGCAACCCCGCAAGGCAACTCACCCACGGCGAGATCGGGATTCACCCCTTCTCGCCTGCCCTTCATCCGAATGGCGAAGACCTCTGCTACGTCCGCGCCGGCGCAGTGCTAAAACTCAATCGCAAAACCGGCATCGAAACCGAAATCACCCGCCGCGACGGAGCCTCCATCGGCGAATGCTCCATCAGCGCCGATGGCCTCTGGCTCACCGCCGCAGCCAAGATCGACGGCCAGAACGGCATCCTCTGCGGCCGCTGGGACGGCTCCGGCTGGCACTTCATCCCCTACCCGCGCACCATCATCCACCCCCAGTTCCACCCCCTCGAACCCGATTGGATCGAGTTCTCCGGAGACCCCGCCCCCCGCATGCACCGCATCCGCCGCGATGGCTCGGGTCTCGAATGCCTCCACCACCACGACAACAACGAATTCGTCGTCCACGAAACTTTCCTGGGCCAAACCGGCGACATTGTATTCACCGTCTGGCCCTTCTCTCTGCGCCGCCTCAACTGGCAAACCAAAGAGATCACCACCATCTGCGACTACAACTGTTGGCACATCGCACCCAACCGCGCCGGCACCAAAGTCCTCTGTGATACCAACCACCCCGATCACGGCATCCAGATCGTCGATGTCTCAACCGGCAACCGAACCCACGTCTGCGACTCCGGCGCCACCAACGGCGGCTCCCAGTGGCGCACCTCCCGCTATGCCCTCAAAGAGGACTTTGAGGCCGCCCGCAGCGCCGCCAAGTCCGGGGGCACACTCAGTTGGATGGAAGCCGGTACAGACACCGTATACGGCCCGCAATGGACCCATCCCCACCCAAGCTGGAGCCGCGACGAGTCCAAAGTCGCCTTTGCCAGCGACCGTACAGGCACCACACAGGTTTACGTCGCCGAAATCCCCAGATAAATATTTGGTTTCAATGTACAAAAACTATTGCGGGGGGCATCAATTCCTACGACACTCAAATTGAATCTTGATGTCCGGAGGAAAATAAGAAGTTGAACCTGAAGCTGGCTGACCCGACCGTTGCCTGGGAACCGACCGAGCGTTGGAGCACTACCGACGCCACTGAATTGTATGACGTTGCAAGCTGGGGCAAGGGCTATTTCACCGTAGGTGAAAATGGCAACCTCCTTGTACATCCTGACAAAGATCCGCTGCGTCACATGGACCTTAAAAAGCTGGTCAACCAGTTGGTCATGCGCGGCATCCAGGCTCCGATCCTGATCCGCTTCGGCCAGATCCTCAAGCATCGCCTCGGAGAAATCCACCAGGCCTTCCTGAACGCCATCGCCGAGCACAACTACAAGAATAAGTACGTCTGTGTCTTCCCGATCAAAGTCAACCAGCAGCGCCAGGTTGTAGAAGAAGTCTACGCCTACGGCCGCCCCTTCGGCTTCGGCCTCGAAGCCGGCTCCAAACCCGAACTCCTCGCCGTTATCGGTGTCGCCGACAACGACACCCCCATCGTCTGCAACGGCTTCAAAGACGACGAATACATCGAGATGGTCATGCTTGCCCGCAAGATCGGCCGCAACATCACCCCGATCGTCGAAAAATATACCGAGCTCGAACTCATCATCAAGTACGCCCAGAAGACCGGCGTCGTCCCCTCCATCGGCATCCGCATCAAGCTCGCCAGCCGTGGCTCCGGCCGCTGGAAGAGCTCCGGCGGCTACCGCTCCAAATTCGGCCTCACCGTCAGCGAGGCCCTCCGGGCAGTTGAACACCTGAAGAGCCTCGGCATGGGCGATTGCCTCAAGCTCCTCCACTTCCACCTCGGCAGCCAGATCACCAACATCCGTCAGATCAAGGCAGCCGTAACAGAAGCAGCCCGCTGCTACGCCGGCATGAAGAAAGCCGGAGCAGGCCTCGAAATCCTCGACGTCGGCGGCGGCCTCGGCATCGATTACGACGGCTCACAGACTGACTTTGAATCCAGCGTCAACTACACCCTGCAAGAATACGCAGCCGACGTCGTCTATCACATCCAGAACGTCTGCGACGAAGCTGAAGTCGATCACCCCGTCATCATGACCGAAAGCGGCCGTGCTATCGCCGCCTATCACAGCCTGCTGGTCTTCAACGTCCTGGGCGTCAGTGGCTTCGGTACAGAAGAAGTCCCCGCAGCTCTCAGCGACGACGCAGAGCAACCGCTGATCGATCTCTACGAGACCCTCAAGAGCCTCAGCCAGAAGAACGTACTCGAAACCTTCCACGACGCCCAGCAATCGCTCGATAGCGCTCTGAACCTCTTCAGCCTCGGCTACATGTCGCTCGAGCAACGAGCCCAGTGCGAAAGCATCTACTGGGCCATCGGCCGCAAGATCCAGCGTCTGGTCGCCAACATGGACGAGATCCCCGAAGAACTCGAGAATCTCGATTCGATGCTCTCTGATACCTACTTCTGCAACTTCTCGCTCTTCCAGTCCATGCCAGACTCCTGGGCCGTCAAGCAGCTCTTCCCGCTGATGCCGATCCACCGTCTCGACGAGCGTCCCACCTCCAACGCGGTATTGGGCGACATCTCCTGCGATTCCGACGGCAAGATCGACATGTTCATCGACCGTCGTGACGTAAAGAAATTCCTGCCCCTGCACTCCTTCGACGGCTCGAACTACTACCTCGGCGCCTTCCTCGTCGGCGCATACCAGGAAATCCTCGGCGACCTGCACAACCTCTTGGGCGACACCCACGCCGTCCACGTCTCGCTCGACGATCAGAACGAAAACGTAATCGAAGCCGTCATCCGTGGCGACACCGTCAGAGAAGTTCTCGACTATGTCCAGTTCTCAAGCAAAGACCTGCAAGAGAAATTCCGCCGCGACGTAGAAACAGCGGTCCGCCAGGGCAAAGTAGGCTACGAAGAATCCGGCCAGCTCCTCCGTTACTACGAAGAAGGCATGCACGGCTACACCTACCTCGAAGACGTACACGAACGCTAAAAATCCGAACAACAATCGGCGCTGCATTCACTCTAAATCAGGCGGGCACCTCGTGGTGACCGCCTGATTGCTGTTAATGGCTAAACATCGTCTTAGCAACTCCAAAACCCGGTACTCCTTCTTCACCCGGTTCACCCGCCCAAAAAAACAATAAATGGAGATTCGAAATAAAATAACAAATCTGATATTCGTGCAATTGTAATGAAAAAGGAGTTGACTGTTTCGCTCGTTGGCCCTACGATCTAAACATGTTTCGTCTGCTCCAACTCTCGATCCTGTCCGCGCTCCTCTTCAGCTTTACCCCCCCTATTAGCTCAAAACCCCTGTGACGATGTAGAGGCAACAGAGTACGTCGTCTCTAATGTGAATATTGAAGTCGGTTCAGAATTTGAAGCAAATCCCATAAATTGCACTAAAATCCTCACAGCACGCAAAGGGCAAAAGTACGCATTGATACTTCTAAAAGAGTATTATTACGAAGACAGCACCCTTGCCGCCTACTGCAATGTCCCATCAGATCCCGCTGCCTGCATTTCAAGCGTAGATGTATCCCTGAGTGGCGGAACATCTATCGCCTCCATTTCCTCCACCGCAACAGCCACAAGCAAACCTGCGGGCAACTGGACTGAGGAAGAAATTGCTCCCGGCGTGAGCCTCTGGACTCGTTACGAATTCAAGCTCCTCGACGTTTCCGCTTGCGCCCTCACAAGCGACTGCGAACTCACTCTGCAATATCAAACGGTGCGATCGACAGTCAGAAACTCCCAGGGATTTGAACTCCACGTCGATGCTGGCTGGGTCTTTTCATTAGAGAACACACAGTGGAACTATCTACCCGAAGATTCAACAGATACGACAAACACGAACGTGCCCTGTCCGGCCTGCCCCGATGGCAAGAAACCCTCATACTTTGCCTATATCTCAGCCGGCTACGGCACTGTAGATCCCGCAGTCCTGGCAGCGCCGATCACCTTCGAGTTGTCCCTTCCGAATGGGGTTACTGGCTACCGGCTCGGC
>JAPKYY010000114.1 GCA_026394095.1 Acidobacteriota bacterium
GGTTGCTAGAGATGCCTGGGGTGGCCATTGTGGGGACGCGGCTGCCCAGCCCTTATGGCATCAGCGTGGCGGAGCGGTTTGCGCGCGAGTTGAGCGAGGCGGGGTTGTTGATTGTGAGCGGGATGGCGCGAGGGATCGATACGGCGGCGCATAAGGCTTGTCTTGCGGTAGAGGGCAAGACGGTGGCGGTGCTGGGCTGCGGTGCGGATGTGATTTATCCGGCGGAGAACAAGAATCTGGCGGCGCAGATTGCACGGGATGGCTTGATTTTGAGTGAGTATCCGTTGCGGACTCCGGGGTATCCGCAGAATTTTCCGGTGCGGAACCGGATTGTAAGTGGGCTCTCGAATGGAGTGCTGATTGTGGAAGGGGCGCAGTATTCGGGGTCGGCGATTACGGCGCGACTGGCGCTGGATCAGGGCAGGGAGGTGTTTGCGATTCCGGGGAATATCACTTCGAAACAGAGCTGGGGGCCGAATCTGTTGATCCGGCAGGGGGCGCGGCTAGTGCAGGAGCCGAGCGATGTGCTTTGTGATTTGCCGCTGGAGGCAAGGCAGAAGTTGCGGTCTCGCGGCAAGCAGCGCTTGTTGATTGAGGATGGGGCAGAGTTTGAGCATCCGATGCAGGCGCTGCGGGCCAAGGTGATGCAGGTGATGCCCTTTGATGTGCCGGTGACGATTGACGAGATGCTGCCGAAGTTGAATTCAAGCGGCATGGTAAGTACTTCGGAGCTGATCTCGATTCTGTTTGATCTGGAACTTGAGGGGTTGATCCGGCAGTTACCGGGGAAGGCCTATCAGCGGGTGTGGCATTAGACTTGAGGGATGATTGTGCTGCGGCCGTTGCAGGCTTCTGATGCTGCGGAGCTCTTTCCATTGCTGGCTGGAGTGGCCGAGACTTTGCTGGTGGATGATGGGCCGGGGTCTAGCGAGGGCCTGGAGGCGGCGCTAGTGGATCGCGAGGAGATGGCTGAGGCTGGGCTTGTGCGCGCGTACACGGTGTTGAGCGAGGATAGCAGGGTGGTGATGGGGTCTGTGAGGCTGAAGTATGGGCAGGGAAGCGGGGAGATTGGGGTTTGGCTGGGGCGGGAGTTTCAGGGGCGCGGGTACGGGACGGAGGCGATTGCGCGGGTGGTGAGCGATGAGGGGAAAATTCGGTAGCCGAAGGAGGGATTTCTCCTTCGACTACCGAACGGAGATGCCTAGACCTCGACGTCCTCGGTTTCGTCTTCAGCTGCTTTGGCTTTTGAGCCCTTTTTCTTGGTGGCCTTGGCGGCTTTTTTGGCTGGGCGGCGGCTCTTGGCGGCCTTCTTGAAGGCTTCGGGGCCTCCGGCGTCGGCGATCTGCTGGGCGCGCGCGGCGATCAGTTCAAAGGCTTGCTCGGGGGTGAGGGTCATCGGGTCGGTGCCGCGGGTGACCGTTGCATTGGTTTCGCCGTCGGTGACATAGGCGCCGTAGCGGCCGCTGAGGAGTTTTACTTCCTTCTGGTTGGCCGGGTTTACGCCGAAGTCTTTTAGTGCTGTCAGGGCGCGGGCTGCGCCGCCCCGGCCACGGGTTTTGGGCTGGCGGATCAGTTCCATCGCCTGTTCGAGGGTGACGTCGATCGGTGACAGGTCGGCAGGGAGGCTGCGTGTTTCGGTGCCGGACTGCACGTAGGGGCCGAAGCGACCGTTGGCGGCGATGACTTTTTCGCCGGTGTCGGGGCTGGGGCCGAGGTTCTTGGGCAGGCTGAGAAGCTTGGCGGCGTGGTCGAGGTCGACGTCCTTCAAGTCTGTGCCCTGGACGAGCGATGCCATCTTGGGCTTAGCTCCGTCGCGGCCGTCGCCGAGTTGGACGTAGGGGCCGTAGCGGCCGACTTTGAGGAAGACCGGCATGCCGAATTCCGGATGGAGACCGAGGCTCTCGGGCTCTTTGCTGGCCTGCTCGAGCATCTCGAGGGCCTTGGGGAGGGTGAGCTCATCGGGCGGCATCTCGTCGGGGACGCTGGCGCGGCGCTCCCCATCGCTGATGAAGGGGCCGTAGCGACCGATTCGGACTTCGACCTTTTTGTCTTCCCACTCACCGAGTGGAAGGCCGTTGATGATGCGCGGGTCGATTTCTTTCTCGCCAATCGAGACGAGTTCTTTGAGGCCGGGCAGGCCGTCGCCGAAATAGAACTTCGCAAGATATTTTGCCGAGGTGTTTTCGCCTCGTGATATGCCGTCGAGATCGTCTTCGAGTGAGGCGGTGTACTTGTAGTCGAGAAAGTTTGTGAAGTGCTGTTCGAGCAGACCGACGACGCCCATTGCTGTAAAGGTGGGGACGAGTGCTGTGCCTTTCTTGAAGGCGTAGCTGCGGTTGAGCACGAGTTCGACAATCGAGGCCCAGGTGGAGGGGCGGCCGATTCCGAGCTTTTCGAGTTCTTTGATCAGCGAACCTTCGGTGAAGCGGTTGGGGGGCTGGGTGGAGCGATCGAGCGGATCAGCCTTTAGAGTTTTGAGGGCGTCACTGGCGGCCATTGCGGGCAGTACGCGGTCTTGCTCGTTGCCGTTGTTGCCGTTTTCGTCATCTTCCTCTTCGTGATAAGCCTTGAGGAAGCCGGCGAAGGCGATGGTTTTGCCGCTGGCGCGCAAGGTGGCGTCGCCGGCTTCGACCATGACTACCGTGTTGGTGCCGCGGGCATCGGCCATCTGGCAGGCTACGGTGCGCTTATAGATAAGGTCATAGAGCTTGTATGCTTCCTGGCCGAGGGCGGCGAGGACGACGTCGGGGGAGGTGAAGTTGTCGCCGGCGGGGCGGATGGCTTCGTGAGCTTCCTGAGCGTTCTTGACCTTGGTTTCGTAGGTGCGGATGGTGGGCGAGAGGTATTCTTTGCCGTATTCGGCTTCGATCAACTTGCGGGCGGCACCGATGGCTTCCTGCGAGAGGGTGGCCGAATCGGTACGCATGTAGGTGATGTAGCCGTTTTCGTAGAGTTGCTGGGCCACCTGCATGGTGCGCTTGGCCGAGTAGCGCAGCTTGGAGTTGGATTCCATCTGCAGGCTGGAGGTAAGGAAGGGTGCGGCAGGGCGCTGGACGAAGGGTTTTTCTTCGACGCTCTTGACGGTGACGGGGCCTGCATTGAGAAGGCCTACGATGCGCTCGGCACCGGCTTTGTCGAGCAGGACGAGGGCCTGGGGATCGTCTAGCTTGCCGGTTTCGGGGTTGAAGTCTTTGCTGGTGGCTACGCGCTTGCCGCCGAGTGAGAGCAGTTCGGCCTCGAAGCTGGGCTCGGCACCAGGCTTGGCGAGTTTGGCCTTGACCGACCAGTAGTCTGCGGTGCGGAAGCGGATGCGGGCGCGCTCACGCTCTACCAGAAGGCGAACGGCGACGCTTTGTACGCGGCCGGCGCTGAGGCCCGGGGCCATTTTCTTCCAGAGCAGAGGGCTGACTTCGTAGCCGAAGAGACGGTCGATGATGCGGCGGGTTTCCTGCGCGCGGACGAGGTCTTCGTCAATCTCTCTTGCATTCTCGAGCGAGTGCAGGATCGCGTCTTTGGTGATTTCGTGAAAGACGAGGCGGCGGGTGGGGATTTTCGGCTTGAGTACTTCCCGCAGGTGCCAGCTAATGGATTCACCTTCGCGGTCTTCGTCAGTTGCGAGGTAGAGGAAGTCTGAAGTCTTGAGCAGATCCTGCAGCTCTTTGACTTGTTCCTTCTTGTTTTTGGGGACGACGTAGATCGGTTCGAATTCCTGATTGACGTTGACGCCGAGCCGGGCCCACGGCTCCTTCTTCATCTTGGCCGGTACTTCGGAGGCGTTCTCCGGGAGATCACGCACGTGTCCCATTGAAGCTCGAACCACGAAATCCTTTCCAAGAAATTTCGTGATTGTTTTCGCTTTGGTTGGAGACTCGACGATGACCAGTGACTTCGATGCCATTCTGCTGTTAAAACCGTTCCTCAGGAAATTGCCGTCCGGGTTACCCACAAAAGTTCCGCATCCATCCGGCTATCGAAAAGTGTACAACGGAATCTAGACATGTCCGCCGACCCCATCGTTTGCCCCCGCTGTTCCGGCGGAAAGATCGTTTTGAAACACTCGCGTGAGAAGAAGCCCTTTTTCGGCTGTACTGAGTATCCACGGTGCACGTTTAGTTCCACATTTCAGCCCATTTCGGAAACTTGTCCCGAGTGTTCGAGCCCGTACCTGATAGAGAAGTCCGTGAGAGGGGTGATTTGGGCAAGATGTCCGGTTCGTCACTGCAAATTTGAACGACGATTGAGCTCTTTTTGAATCTTTTGGCGCGTGCTTAGTATCTGCTAACTTAGTAGGTACTAGCTTATGGCTGTTTCCACACGACTCAGTAGTCAAGACCGACGGTCTGCGATTCTCTCCGCAGCCATCCGGTTGTTTTCCGAGCGGGGCTTTCGCGGGGTGACCACCCGTGAGCTTGCGGCCACTTTGGGCGTGAGCGAACCTGTTTTATATCAACACTTTCCAAGCAAGAAAGACCTCTATACCGCGATTATCGAGGAGTCGAAAGACGATCATTATCTCGAAGCGCTGGAGGGTTTAAGCCGGAAGGCGGCTAGCTCGGACGATGAAGATTTCTTCACGCATTTGGCCCATGCAATGATCCGTTGGCACGAACTGAAACCGGAGCTGATCCGGTTGAAATTGTTCTCCAATCTGGAGGGCCACGAGTTGATGGAGGAATTCCACGACAAACAGGCTCGACCTTTTATTGAGATCATCTCGGGCTACATCGAACGACGTGCTTTGGAAGGTGCCTTCCAAAATGTTCCACCGCTGGGGGCGGCTCTCGCCTTCTGCGGAATGATTGGCCAATACTGCCAGTCGACAATCCTCTTCCGCTCCTCGGTCTGCCAGAGTGTTGGCCGCGAGGAGATGGTCAATTTATCGGTACAGCTTTTTTTGAATGGAATTCGCAAAACATAATCATGAAACCGTTGATTCTCAGCATTACAATCCTTTCCCTGCTGGTTGGCTGCGCCAAAAAGCAGGAAGCGCCGAAGACCGATGCGTCGAAGGCACCAGATGCAATTCAGGTTCGAGTGCAGCAGGCGATATCCCGCACGCTGGACAAATCCATTGACGTGACCGGGACGCTTGAAGCCGACGAGACCGTGAATCTTAGTTTTGAGATTGCCGGGCGGGTTTCCAGTTTTCGGGTCGATTTTGGCCAACTGGTAAAGAAGGGTGACGTGATCGCCGAACTGGATCGACGTGAGTACGAGTGGCAACTGGAGCGGGCCAAGGCCAATGTCGGGCAGCTCTCGGCACGGTTGGGTATGAAGAGCCCGGATGAGGCCTATCCGACGTCTACGGCAGCCATGCGGCAGGCGCAGGCAAACTACGACGATGCGAAGTCGAAGTATGAGTCGGCGGCAAAGCTGGTGCAGAGCGGGGATATCTCGAAGGAGCGCGCGGTGGAGTTGCAGAAGACTCTGCAGGCGCGGCAGGCCCTGATCGATGCCACACGCGATGAGATGAACGGATTGATTGCTCAATTGCGGGCGCAGAAGGCGGATCTGGAGATTGCAGGCAAGAGGCTGGCCGATACCGTAATTCGCGCGCCGTTTGACGGCGGCATCAGTGCGAAGCTGATCAGCCCGGGACAGTACATCAAGGACAATACGCCGGTTGCGACGCTGGTGAAAACGAATCCGCTGCGTCTGCGTGTTGAGGTGCCGGAGAATTATTCAGCCCAGATTCAGGCCGGCAGTGTGGTGAGTTTTACCACGGATGCGGCACCGGGCAAGGAGTTCAATGCGGTGATTCAGAAGTTGAATCCGAGCTTTGACTCGAAAAACCGGACGCTGATGGCGGAATCGAAGATTGTGGCGTCGGACGCGCGCCTGCGGCCCGGCACCTTTGTGCAGGTGAAGCTGGTTACGAAGAAGTCTGACGCGGTGGTGATGGTGCCGAAGAATGCCGTGTATGCAGTTGCTGGATTGAACAAGGTCTTTGTTATTCGCAATGGCAAGGCGGTAGAGGTGCGGATTCCTCCGAGTGTCGAACAGGACGGCTGGACTGAAGCACCTGCGGGATTGATCCAGCCGGGTGAATCGATTGCGGTGAGCAATCTGTTGAACCTGATTAACGGCGCGGTTGTAAAGACGCTCTAGGAGTCCCCCATGCAGAAACTAGCAGAAATTTGTATCAAACGTCCGGTCTTCGCGACGATGCTGATCATGGCACTGGTGGTGCTGGGGATCGCGTCGTACCGAAAGCTGGGTGTCGACTTCTTTCCGAAGGTGGAATTCCCTTTTGTGACCATTTCTACGGTGTTGCCTGGTGCGGCACCGGAAGAAGTAGAGAGCCAGATCAGCAAGAGGATTGAAGAAGCCGTTAACACGATCTCGGGTATCGATGAATTGCGTTCGAGCTCGAGCGAAGGCAGTTCGGTTGTCTCGATTCAGTTCAGCCTCGACAAGGATGGAGACTCTGCCGCGCAGGAAGTGCGCGACAAAGTGAACCAGGTTTTGAACCAGTTGCCGAAGGATGCCAAGCAGCCGGTAATTCAGAAGGTAGCGACGGACGCGTCTCCCGTGATCAGTATCGTGGTGAGTTCGCCGCGCGAGATTCGTGAGACGACCAAGCTGGTGGAAGACCTGATCAAAAAGAACATTGAAAGCTTGAATGGTGTTGGTGAGGTTCGCTTTATCGGTGACCGTACGCGGCAGATTCAGGTGGTGCTTGATGGCGAGAAGCTCTACAGCTACAACCTGAATATCGATCAGATCCGGATGGCACTGGCGGCTCAGAATGTCGAAATTCCTGGAGGACGTCTGGATCAGGGTTCGCGTGAAGTGAGCTTGCGCACGCTGGGGCGCTTGTTGCGGCCGGAAGACTTTGCCGAGATCATCATCGGGACGGCCAATGGCGCTCCGATCCGGATTCGCGATGTTGGCAAGGTGGTGGATGGAGTGCAGGAGCCGCGGTCTCTGGCTCGTATCAATGGTGTGCCGGCGGTGGTGCTTGAAGTTCGCAAGCAGGCCGGTACGAATACGCTGGAAGTAATTGGTGTACTGAAGGAGCGGATCGAGACGCTGCAGAGCTCCGGGCTGATCCCGAAAGATCTGAAGGTGGATTATTCGCGCGACCAGAGCTTCTTCATCAAGGGTGCGTTTGAAGCTGTAGAGGCGCATCTTGTGGAAGGCGGCATCTTCGCCTCGATCATCGTTTTGCTGTTTATTCGAAGCTGGCGCGCCACTTTGATTGCAGCGCTGGCGATCCCGACTTCGATCATTTCCACCTACACGCTGATGTACGTCATGGGCTTTACGCTCAACCAGATCTCGATGCTGGCGCTGGTGTTGATGGTGGGTATCGTGATCGATGACGCGATTGTCGTTCTTGAAAATATCTTCCGCTTCCAGGAAGAGAAGGGCATGAGCCCAACGCTGGCGGCGATCGAAGGGACTCGCGAAATCGGGTTAGCCGTTCTTGCGACTACGTTGAGTCTGGCGGTAGTGTTTATGCCTGTCGCCTTGATGAGCGGCATTGTGGGACGCTTCATGTCGAGCTTTGGCTTCACGGCCGCCTTCGCGATCATGGTGAGCTTGCTGGTGAGCTTTACGCTTACGCCGGCTCTGTCGGCCAAGTTCCTGAAGCTGGCACCACATGCCAAAGGAGACTCGGGTACGAAGGAAGGCCTGCTCTTCAAGGTGGTTTCGCGGCCCTATATGGGTTTGCTTGGTTGGAGCATGAAGCACCGGTGGGTGATTGTGGTGATCTCTCTTGGTGTGGTTTATACGACTGGGCCATTGTTCAATAGCATGGGTAAGGACTTTCTTCCGGTCGATGACCAGAGCTACTTTGAAGTAACCGTACGTACGCCGCCCGGATCCTCGCTGGAAGGCTCGACCAACGCTATGGGTATGGTGGAGGCCGAGCTGCAGAAGTTGCCAGGGCTCAAGTACCTGTTGACCACGATTGGCGCAGACTTTCAAAAGCGCGTGGATCGAGGCAGCATCATCGTGCAGCTGGTGCAGCCGGAAGAGCGCAAGTTTACGCAGCAGCAACTGATGGAACAGGCTCGCACCATGATTTCGAAATTCTCGAAGGATCTGGTGGTAGGCGTGCAGCTGCCGGCTCTGATCTCTGGCGGTGCCAGTGATCGCGACTATCAGTTCTATATTCAGGGGCCGGACCTGGTGCAGCTTGAGAAATATTCAAAAGCGATCATGACCCGCTTGAGGGAAGTGAAGGGTGTAGCGGATATCGATTCCAGCTATGAGCCCGGAAAGCCTGAGTTGCGAGTGGACATCAATCGCGACAAGGCTGCCGATTTGAATGTAAGCGTAAACAGCATTGCTTCGGCATTGCGGACGCTGGTGGCTGGTGATGATCAGGCGACTACTTATCGTGAGGGTGATGACCGCTACGACGTGCAGTTGCGTGTGGACAAAGCCTTCCGGACTTCGCCTCAGGCGTTGAACCGTTTGTTTGTGCCGTCGACGACTCTGGGCAATGTACCTGTGTCGAATGTTGCGACATTGCGGGATGCTACGGGGCCTTCTGCGATTGACCGCTACAACCGGCAGCGCCAGATTCTGATCCAGGCCAATATCGCCAAGGGCGGATCACTCTCTGAGGCAATCGAGGCGACGCAGAAGATTGTTCAGGAATTGAACATGCCCCCGCAGTATGCGACGGGAACGGTGGGCCGGTCGAAGGAATTTGGCAAGGCGGCTGTGAATTTCGTGTCTGCGTTTGTGTTGTGTTTCGTGTTCATGTACATGATTCTGGCGGCTCAGTTTGAAAGCTTCCTCGACCCGATCACGATTCTGTTGAGCTTGCCGCTGAGTGTGCCGTTTGCGCTGCTGAGCCTGAAGATCGCTGGTGAGAACTACAACATCATTTACACGTCGGTGGGTATTCTTGTGCTCTTCGGCATTGTGAAGAAGAACTCGATTTTGCAGGTGGATCACATCAAGCGGCTGCGGGCTGAGGGCTTGCCGCGGATTGATGCGGTGCTGCGGGGTTGCGAGGATCCTGTTGCTGAGCTTGCTGGTAACGCCGGTCGTTTATTCGCTCTTTGACGACATGTCCAATAGCCGCATCTTCTCGAAGATCGGTGGCTTGTTCAAGCGGCGCGGGCTTAAGGAAGCGCTGGCAGGGCTGCTGGGGCTGTTTCTGTTTGCGATGGTTGGATTCTCTGCCGAGAATCCGGCCCGCGTTGGCGTTGGCACATCGCAGAAGCGGATGATGCTCAAGGACGCGATTGTGCTTGCCCTCGAAAACAATCTGGATTTGCAGATTGAAAAGACCAATACCGTGCTTTCGCGAAGCCAGTACAGGCAGACATTTGGTGTTTGGGATCCGGTGCTTGGCTACCGGCCCAATATGAGTTACAACGTGACGCCTACATCAAGCCCGCTGCAGGCGGCCGATGGCCGGCTGGTGGATCGTAACTTCAGCAACAACGCCACGTTTTCACAGAAGACTCCGTGGCAGGGTACTCGCCTCGACGCCACATTCAACAACGGGCGTTTGAGCACGAGCAACCCCTTCAGCGGATTGAATCCCTTTACGCTTTCAACCCTTAATATCAGCCTGACGCAGCCCTTGTTGCGGGGCCGTAAGATCGATAACGACCGGAATCAGATTCGCCTGCGCCGCAAGCAGATCGACATTAGCGAGGCCGATTATGAGCTTCGCGTCATTCAAGTGGTGACGCTGGTGACTCAGGCGTACTGGGATCTGGTAGCAGCGCGACAGGATATCGAAGTGAAGAAGCTGAGTGTAGATCTGGCGCGCGATCAGTATGAGCGATCCAAACGTCAGATTGATGCCGGAACGCTTGCGCCTGTTGAGTTGTCTGCTGCGCTGGCTGAGCTTGAGCGGCGTCAGGATACCTATTATTCGAGCATCGGGCTGTTGACTGAGGTTGAGAACAACTTGAAGAATCTGCTTGCCGGTGGCCGGGATCAGACGATCTGGAATGACGAAGTGATTCCTGTTGAGACCCAGAGTGTGGCTCCGCCGGCGCTGGATGATTTGAAGGCCTTGATTCAGTCTGCAGTAGGCAAGCGGCCTGAGCTAAGAAATTTGAAGCTGCGACTGGAGTCTAACGAATATCAGAAAGACCTGGCTCGCAACTTGCAGTTGCCGGGTGTGAATCTTGCAGCCGGCTATACGATGGCAGGACTTGCTGGTGCTCGCAACACGGCAAGAAATCCGTTCTTTGGCGGAAGTGTCGGCGATGGTGTTCCGGCGGCCTTTGTTGGCGGCTACGGCACAACACTGAGCAGTCTGTTCGGGCAGAATTACACGAGCTGGCAGGCAGGCTTGCAGATCGACTGGACGGTGCGGAATCGCGCGGCGGCAGAGACACTGGCGCAGGCGAATCTGGCAGACCGGAATCTGAATTTGCAACGAGCCAAGGCAGAGCAGATTATAGAGGCCGAAGTGCGGAACTCGATGCAGTCGCTTAGAACCTCCGAGCAGCGGATTGTTGCCGCTGAGGCCAGCGTGAAAGCCGCGAAAGAGAAACTCGATAGCGAGCAGCGCTTGTTTGAGACTGGCGAGAGCACCAACTTTCTTGTGCTGACGCGGCAGAATGAGTATGCCGATTCGCAGCGCCGCAGTCTGGTGGCGCGTCTTGATTTCAATAAGGCGATTGCAAGGCTTGAGCAGGCCCTTGGGGCCACGCTCGATACTCACAGCATCAGCCTGAAGTAAATAAGAACAGGAAAATCACAGCTTTTCCACAAGCCCTTAACATCGCGAAAGCGCCATACTAAGGCTGTAAGCGATGAACGTTCAAGACATCGCCTTTCAAAAAGGCCTACCCGCAAATCTGGAAGCTGAGCGTCTGACGCTTGGCGCTGTTCTGGTCGACCCCGACTGCTTCCCACTAGTTGGTGGCGAACTGACGGCAGAGGACTTCAGCCTAGAATCACACCTGCGTGTGTTTCAAAGGATGTCTGCCCTGGCTGAGCGCGGTGAGCGGATCGACCGCGTTGCGCTGGCCAA
>JAPKYY010000835.1 GCA_026394095.1 Acidobacteriota bacterium
ATTGAAGGTGAGGCCACCAGACATCCGTTTTTCAACTCGAAGCGTGCCGCCGTGATAAGAGTTGTGCCCGAAATTTGAGAAAAGGCGAACTTCACCAAAGTGTTTGTAGGGCAAGAAGTTTTGTTGCGCGGTGAAGATCTGATTGAGCACAGCCGGGTCACGGGAGATATCGAGCGGGAGCACGTTAATGTTCCAGTTGTTCAGGAGACCAACTCCAGACTGGCCCTGGTATTGGGCCTCGATGACCCACTGTCCCCGGAAACTGGATTGCAGGCCACCTGACCAACTCATGACGTAGGGCAAGCGCATATTAGTGTCCCAGGTGTGAGCACCTCTGCCGCTGTAGTTTGTGCCGACGAAAGGAACAGAACCATCGGGCTGAACGTTGTAGTTAATTTTGCCCGGGCCTTCTGAAAGGCGGAAGACGTGGCGAGGGTCGCCGACTGGTGCCTGAACGTTGGCTGTTGCAAGGTATTCCTGAAACATGCTGTTGCGGTCTGTGGCAAATATGTCCTGGTGGACCATGCCGAAGGAGGCGCGGAAGACCATCTTGGGGTGGAAGTTCCACGCAAGGCCGACGCGGGGGGCGAAGTTGTTAAGGTCCTTCTTCGCCAATGGTCCCGGGCTATGGACGATTGCGCCTGCCAGGCCGGTGAGCGGATCTTTGGCATTTGCATCAAACTGCGATTGCTGGCCGTACTTGGTCTGGGGCAGCCAACTTGCGTAGTCCGAACTGAATGTCGCGCTGGTCACCGTGCCGAGCAGGAAAGATGCAAAGGTGTTGCCGGTGTTAGGAACGAAGGGAGCATTGGTAGCCCCAAAGTTGTAGGTTCCGCCGGGAAGGGCTGAGGCTGTAGCGTTGTAGCGGGTTCTCATCAACTCGTAACCCATCTTGAAAGTGTGCTTTCCCGATACTTTGGTGAGGTTGTTTTGGAGAGTTATTTCTTCGCCAATGTTTTGGAAGCTGGGCAGTCCGGTTAATCCGTAGCCGATGTTGAAGTACGGAAAGGTGCCGCCAGAAACATTGGGAATTCCCAGTTGTTTGGCCCAATCGCCGTCTTTGGTGAGGGCAGCTTCTTTGAGGACGCGGCGGTTGAAACCCAAACGAAATTCATTGCTGAGAGAAGGGGAGAGGATCAACATGTCGGAAAGAACCACGTTGTGATGATCCACTGGCTGCGGCTGTGCGTTGGGGTCGATATCAAGCCAGGCGAATTGAGCCTGATGATCACCCTTCCATGCCCTGTGGATTGAGCGTGAATAGCGCCCGTAGGCTTTGTGATTTGAAGTGAACTGATGGTCAATCTTCACATCGAATCGAGTGCGATAGATTTCTTTGGGCTGGTTTTGGACGAGATTTTCTGAAGGACCAGTTGCGCCTGGAATTCCCGGCTGGTTGCCCGGGGTAAAGGGCTTTTTGGCGAGAAAGTTTACAGCGACAGGATCGAAAAGAGACTTGGGAATGATGTTGCCAGGGAAGGGATCTCGCAGCCAGGTTGCGCCGTCCTGCCGTGTGGTGAAGGGGTTGTAGATGGGGAGCGGCCGCGGAGAGGTCTGGCCACCAAAACTGAAATCACCATTCAACATTCCGTCGGTTGGGACTACAGTGCGTGCTGATGCAGTGCCTGCAATCTCGGCATGCCGGGCAATGCCGAAGAGGAAGAAGGTTTTGTCCTTGCCGCGGTAAAGTTTGGGCAACATTACTGGTCCGTTGATCAGGGCAGTGCTCTCGTTGTAGGTGAAGGGGTTGGTTCTGGCCAATTGCTCCAGATAGGTTCTGTGCACCATGTTCTTGTTGATGTAGCGATTTTCGAGCGCGCCATGAAGCTGGTTTGAGCCTGACTTCATCACCATCGACATTAAGCCACCGGCGGAATGACCATATTCGGCAGGCATGCCTGTGGTGTGGATCTTCACTTCTTCAAAGGCGTCCTGAGTAGGCGACATCTGTTCATTCGGGCCGCCGACGTTGCCGATGCCAGGTTCTTTCCCGTTTACCCCGTCAACCTGATAGCCGATGGCCCTGGAGCGCTGGCCAAGCACGTGGTAACCATTCATGGAGTTCGTGCCGGGATAGTAATACATCATGCGGACTGGGCGCTTCTGGCTAACCGGGATTGCGACCAGCGTCTCACCTGAGAGCACCAGACCAGAGGCAGAAGTTTCGGTGTCCAATAGTGGCGCACCACCTGTCACCTGGATTGTTTCGGTAACGCCGCCCAGCTGCATTTCGATGTCAATGCGGGGGATTTCTCCTGTACGAATTGCAACGCCTTCGCGAAGGTATTTCTTGAAGCCGGCCATCTCTACCGTAATCCTGTATGTTGCCGGAGCGAGGTAGGGGATGTAATAGCTACCCTCTGTGTTGGTGACCGCTTCAGATGTGAAGGAATTTGCCGGATTGACCACGACCACTTTCGCACCTACAACCAGCGCGCCGCTGGAATCCGTAACAGTGCCAACCAATGTGCCGGTGCCAGCTGTTTGAGCCTGTAGTAAGCTTGTGCCCGCGATGGCAATCCACACGATTAGGCATAGCCATTTCTTCATGGAAATCAACATTAGTAGCTCCTGGTTTACGACTCGGTATTCAACAGCAGTGGGGCACATTTCATCACAGCGGAGATTTGAAGTCAAAGGGTTGCGACGTGGCTATATGATGATGCTTGTGGGTTTGACACTTATCCTGCTGGTGCTTGCGCAAATGGAATGGCGCGCGGAGGCTGATCGCCGCAAGGCGATGGGAGATGCTGCAGGGGCACTTGAGATTCTCGAGTCCAGGCAGAAGAAGGGGCCGCGAAGTTCTGCGCTTGAGGATGAGTGCGGGTTTCTGCTCGCTACGATGCAGCGGCGGGGCGAGGCGATTCTGAGATTCCGGGAGGCTATTCGGCTATCGCCAGCGAATGCAGCTGCTCACTATCATCTGGGTGTCGCGCTGTGGCTCGAAGGGGATCGCGGGCCAGCGGTAGAAGAATTGGCTGAGGCTGTGAAAAAGGCCCCTGCAAATGTCGAATATTGGCAGCGCTATGCGGTGGCCTCACAGGAGGTTGAGGATCGCCCGCGCGCACTGGCTGCTTATCAACGTGTTGTTGCGCTCAAACCTGCTTGTCTGGAATGCCGGAACTCGCTGAGCTTTCTGCTGACGGATCAGGGTATGGCCGTCAAGGGAGCCGCAGAGGCACAGTATGTGTTGCAGCGAGAGCCCAAAAACCTTGCAGCACTGAGCAACCTCGGCTTTGCTTATTTGCAGCAGAATGAGCTTTCAAAGGCTATTGCCGTGTATGAGCGTGGACTTGAGGTTGACCCCAATTCCGCAGTGATGCATTACAACATGGGCCTTTCGCATAAACAGAAGGATGAGTTGGAGGTGGCCCGGAAGCATTTGATTCGAGCCCTTGAGCTGGACCCGAAATTGATCGAGGCGCACTATACACTGGGCATTGTTTATTGGCAGGACGGGACTTTCGACGAGGCAGACCGGCACTTTGCCGAAGCTGTCAGGCTAGCTCCGGATTATGCCGAAGCATGGGGCATGCATGGAACGGTGCTGCGGCAGAAGGGGCTTTTGGCTGAAGCCAAGGTGGCGCTGGAGGCGGCGATCCGGTTGAAACCGGATGACCCTGGGCCTTATTCGCAGATGGCGCAGGTATTGCGGT
Source organism: Acidobacteriota bacterium (assembly GCA_026394095.1). Classification (GTDB taxonomy): domain Bacteria; phylum Acidobacteriota; class Terriglobia; order Bryobacterales; family Bryobacteraceae; genus Bryobacter. The sequence goes on from JAPKYY010000835.1 coordinate 3,657, forward strand.
CACAGGGGGATTCGGCTGGAAGCAACAAGTATTTGGCTGAAGCTGCCTCGAAGAAAGCCGTGAAAGAAAGTATGCAAAAAGAGATGTTTGATCGTGCGAGTGCACCGCGTGCCAAGGTGATTCGATGAAGAACCGGCGCGGGTTTCTAAAGTCTCTGTGCAGAACTGCGGCAGTCTATTCGTTCGAGCAATTGATGCACGGCCAGCCGCTGCCGGTAAGTTTTGTCAATGTGGCGCGCGAGGCCGGCTTGCGTGAAAAGACCGTATTCGGGGATGAAAAGAAGAATCGTTATCTGGTGGAGACTACCGGTTGCGGCGTTGCCTTCTATGATTACGATCATGATGGCTGGCTTGATCTGTTCTTTGTGAACGGTTCGCGGTTTCAGGCGAATTTCACTGGCGGTTTGCCTTCCAATC
>JAPKYY010000547.1 GCA_026394095.1 Acidobacteriota bacterium
TTGTGGGAAGCATGGAAAATGGCCAGGGCTTTGGATGCGCTAATGCCTTAGAAAAGGTGAATCAGATGGAGAGTAACGCGCTAAAGGAGCGGCAAGACAGTCAGGCCGGGGACCTTCTGGAAGTGACGCAAATTTCCGGTTAGGACTGCGTAGCCTTGTTCTATGGCTGCAACAGCAATCATCAGGTCGTTGAAAGGCAGGGCATTGCCGCTTAGCCGTGGCGCAACCCGCCGGCTCGACTGGAATTCTTTGTCACCCATCTCGCCGGGCTCTACCACTTGGAATCCCCACGCTTACCTATGGGGTTGGAGCGGGTACGGTCGGGGTAAGCAGCTCTCATATGCAGCGCGGGGAAGCAGTGTGTGTAAGTAGCACTGGCAAGCGGAGGGAGGAAGTGGTGCAGAGTATCCGAGGTCATGATATTGTCATCGGCAAAGACTTGGGTGGCTTAGCGGTAGGCGTCTTTGCGATCAACGACGCGATGGATTTCGACGGTGTCGGCGGTCTCCTTGAAGAAGACGCGGTGGTTGCCGACGCGCAAGCGCAGGAAGCCTTCGAACTCGCCGGAGAGAGCCTTGACGCGGCCAGATCCGGTGTCGGCGTAGCGGTGGATGGCTTCAAGAATGGTCATGGCGACATGCTGGGGGATGGCGCGGACCTGGGCTGGAACCTCAGGTTCAAAGTGAATCTTCTTCACGGCTACTCTTTGGGGCGAGCGTCGTGAATTTGCTCCATGGTGAAACCCAACTCGGCGACGACCTCTTCAAAGGGGATCCCTTGCCCGCCATTGCGAAAATACTCAACGGAGGCCCGCAGCGCACGGCGGTCTTCCTCGGTGAGTTCCTCATCGTGCTCGTCGTCATCCACCATGACTGCGAGCAAGGAGCGGACAGCGCCGAGCTTGGCGGGGGGAAGTTGATCGAGCAGGGCGTGGGCTTGCTTGAGTTCTTGTTGGAGGTCGAGGGCCATTTGAGTTACTTCCTTTCGCCGCCGTTTGAAACGGTCTGCCAGCGGAGTCCTTCGCGCTTGAGGATCATGCCTTTCGATAAGCTTCAAAAGCAATTCCCCTGCCTTCATCCTACACTGGCCTTCATTCCGGCTCAAACAAGAATCGTACTTCTTTGCTTGGCACCCTTGAGGCTGCCCCTGCGATCATGATGCCGAATGCCAGGCCTCTAAGTGAGTTAGAAAGGCATCAGACTGGAGCAGCTTACCAACCTTGTTGGCAGCCGGGACAACTGTTGAAAGGTTAAACTACAGCCCAGCGCCCAGCCGCTGCTGCAGCCACAATAGCGACGGATAGGCGGCGAGCCAGAACCAGAAGAAACGGTTGAGGCCGAACAGGCAGGCATTGACGAAGTGAAACAACGCACCGAAACAAAGGCCGACGACAAGCGCTTGCCGGGACAGCAGCGCAAGAGGAAACAACAGCTCAAACAGCATCACCGCCCAGGAGGCAAGGCACACCGAGCGCGGCCACTCCGCCCCTGCCCGGATGCTCTCGCTCGCCGGATAGGCCGCGAACAGCAATACGTCACGCGCGGCGCGGCCCGTACGCCATTCGGCGCCTGCAGCGCCAGATAGCCGAACGCTGCCTCACGCGCCAGTAGCGACGACATGAAATGCACCAGACAAAGGCAGCTCAGGATAAGCAACCCCATGCGGTCGCTGCCGCCGTTATAGGGGCCATCAAAACGCTGCAGGATGAACATTGCGTGGATGAGCAGCGCGAGGCACATCCACGGGGCAGCAAAACCCGCCATCAGCAGCAGGCTAAGGGCGATGCGCGGCAGGAACAGGCGGCGCTCTCCCGGAACGCATAGATGCTCGGCGCTTTGCTGCAGGAAGGCGAAGGCGAGCAACATCTCGGTGCAACGCACGGCGTAATCGAGGCTCAAACGGCCTCCCTGCGGTAGACGGGCGAAGTGAAGTTGATGTCTTCGCGCGTGCACTCGCCTTGCCTGCTCACGAATACCACCCGGAATTGCAGCCAGGGCGCGGACGCATCTGCGTTTTCGGCTTTTATGCTTTCAACAATTTCGCGCGTGCTTTGTTCGGTGGGGTTCTCGATCAGCCGTTCCGCGCAGCCTAACAAATAGAGGGATTGGTTCCAGCGCGGGTTCCAGACCAAGCGCAGCAGCATCTGGCCGAACGAAAGGCGCGCCGGCCGCGGGCTAAATTCCCGCCATTCGGCGACGGCGTGCGCCTCATCGAGCAGAGCATATTCGATACGGGGCGACGGCCCGAT
>JAPKYY010000442.1 GCA_026394095.1 Acidobacteriota bacterium
CAAATTCACGCCAATTCTGATTTTGACGACCGAGGCTGGGGGCGACAAAAAGAACGATGGGAAATCGGCGGGAGCAACTGGATGGCTGGTAAAACCGTTTGATCCCGAACAATTGCTGCGGACAATCGGGAAAGTGTTGGGATAGGCGAAGCACATGAAAATTGATGTGACTCGTTTTCACAAAGTGTATTTCGAAGAGAGTTTTGAAGGTCTTGAAAGCATGGAAGCGGGACTGCTTGCACTGTCTGAAGGAGCAAGTGGAGACCCGGAGACCATAAACACGATATTCAGGGCGGCACATTCGATCAAGGGTGGTGCTGGGAGCTTTGGATTTGGCGATGTGATGGAGTTTACGCACCTGCTTGAAACGTTGCTCGACCAGATGAGAGCGGGTACCCGAGAATCCAGTAAAGAAACTACCGCCTGCCTTTTGAAAGCAGTAGACGTGCTGAGGGAGATGCTGGAGGCCAAGCGAGACGCACAACCGGTTGCAGAGGCGCGGATTGCTGCGGCCGCCCAACTCTTACAAAATATTTTGGATATGCCTGCCGGTGCGACACCGGAAGCCCCAAGCATCGATGAAGTGGACCAATCGATTTGGAGAATTGATTTCCGGCCGCACCAACATTTGCTCAAGACAGGTAATGAGCCAATCCGGATGTTTCGGGAGTTAGCGAGCCTGGGACAGTTGCGTGTAGCAGCGAACGTGAGTGCTGTAAGCCGCTTAGGGGAAATGGATCCCGAAGAGTGCCGGCTGAGCTGGAATCTCACCCTGATCGGGATGATCGATGAAATGCAGATCCGGGAAGTCTTTGACTGGGTAGAAGGTGATTGCGATCTGAACATAGTAAAGCTTGGGTCTGTCGAACCGTTAGCACCAGTTGCGACAGAAACCGGGACACGCAAAGCCACGCCGAACCTGGAACTAAATGAGACCGTAACGGCGGGCAAAGCCGTGAGTATTGGCGATGGTGGTTCGATTCGGGTTAGCACTGAAAAGGTAGACGCGATCATCAATTTAGTTGGAGAACTGGTGATTACTCAGTCGATGTTGAGTCAATTTGGCGATCAATTCGACATCAGCATGATTGAGAAACTGCGGGATGGACTAGCGCTACTGGCACGCAATACAAGAGAGCTGCAGGAGACAGTTCTAAAGATTCGAATGCTGCCGATCAGTTTCTGTTTCAATCGTTTTCCGCGGATGGTGCATGACTTGAGTGCAAAGTTGGGCAAGAAGATCCACTTGAAGTGCAGTGGTGAGCAGACAGAGTTAGACAAGACGGTGCTTGAGAAGATCAACGAACCGCTTCTGCATTTGATTCGAAACTCGATCGATCACGGGATTGAAAGTCCGGAAGCCCGAGCTTTGGCAGGAAAACCGGAAATGGGTACCGTGCAGCTTCAGGCCTCACATCGTGGGGGCAATGTGATCGTAGAAATCAGTGACGACGGAGCGGGCCTTGATCTGGTGAAAATTCTGGCCAAAGCGAGAGAACGCGGGCTGGTTGGGCCAAACGAGCATCTGAGCAAGGAAAAAACAGAAGAACTGATTTTTGCACCTGGATTCTCAACTGCAGCGCAATTGAGCGATGTTTCAGGCCGGGGTGTCGGGATGGACATCGTCAAGCGGAACATCAAAGAATTGGGCGGAAACATCGAAATCGAAAACCGTCCTGGCTTAGGCACGAAGTTTACGATCAAGCTGCCACTGACGCTGGCCATCCTCGATGGGCAAATCGTAAAGGTTGGCGATCAGGCCTTTGTCGTGCCGCTCGTATCCATCGTGGAATCGGTGCAGGTACGGCGCGGTCAAGTGAGTTTGATCAGCGGACAAGAGGAACTGTACCGGTTGAGAGACAAGTACATTCCTGTTCTCCGGCTCTACGAAATATTCAACATCCCGCCGTCGGTGACCCAGCTGGAACAAGGTCTGTTGATGGTGATCGAAGACAACGGCCAACAGGCTGGAGTATTTGTCGATGATCTGCTGGCTCAGCAGCAAGTGGTGATTAAAAGTATGGAGAGCAACTTCCAGAAGGTGGAGGGAATTTCCGGGGCAACGATTCTGGGAGATGGAACAGTCTCGATGATTCTGGACATCCCTGGAATCCTGAATCTATCCAGACAAAGAAGAGTTTCGGCGTAAGCCAAGGAGACCCAAAAATGACAATGACTGAATTGCAAGAGCGGCCCTCGCCAGTTCGCCAACTGGAGGGAGTTGGTAACCAATACCTGACCTTCCTGTTGGCCGGAGAAGAGTATGGCGTAGATATATTGCGGGTGCAGGAAATCAAGGGCTGGGACCGGGTGACGCCCATTCCGAATACGAACGAATATGTACTGGGAGTGATCAACTTGCGCGGGGCGGTGGTGCCGATCATCGACCTGAGACTTCGCTTTCGGATGGAGCAGGTAGAGTACACCAAGACAACGGTAGTGATGGTGTTGAAGGTGCAGTGCGGGAACGGGGAGCGAACGATGGGGTTTGTAGTGGATGCGGTTTCGGATGTTTATAGCGTTGGTGACGATCAGTTGCAGCCTCCTCCGGAGTTAGGAAGATCTGGCGATGCACATTTTGTCAAGTCATTGGCCACGGTAGAGGGCAAGATGATCATCCTGCTTGATATCGATCAACTCGTCGACCTGAGTGTCGCGGCAGTCTCAGAAAAGAAGCAATAAGGACATTTCAATCATGAAAACAAAAGCAGCAATTTCAAAAACTTCCGGTTCACGGAAATCGAGTCCGGCAAAACCGCAGAGTTCCAGCCGAATGACAGATTTGGAAGGCCAGCTAGCCGCCCTCCACAAGTACCAGGCAGTGATTGAATTTGATCCTCAGGGGACGATCCTTACTGCGAATCAGAATTTCCTGTTCGCTACCGGCTATACGCTCGATGAGATCTGTGGCAAACACCACGGTATGTTTTGCGACGAGGCATACCGTCACTCGCTCGAGTACAGACAGTTCTGGGAAGCGCGGGGTCGGGGTGAGGGAGTCAATGGGAAGTTTCGCCGCATAGGTAAGAGTGGGCGAGAGATCTGGTTGCAGGCGAGCTACAACCCAATCGCGGACCGGCAAGGGAAGATTACGAAGGTGGTGAAGTACTGCTCGGACATCACCGAAGAACAGCGCAGCCTTACCGATATGGAGGGTAAGCTGCAATCGATCTCTAAGTTTCAAGCCGTGATTGAGTTTGAGCGGGACGGGACGATTTTGACGGCAAACCAGAATTTTCTTGACGCCACAGGCTATACGCTTTCTGAGATCCAAGGCTGCCACCACAGCATGTTCTGTGAAGAGAGCTATCGACAGAGCCCCGATTACAAATTGTTTTGGGAGAAGCTGGGCCGTGGAGAAGCCGTTGTCGGCCGGTACAAGCGATTTGGCAAGAACGGCAAACTAGTATGGCTGCAGGCCAGCTACAACCCGATCCTGGGCTTTGATGGAAAGCCGGCCAAGGTAGTAAAGTACGCAACCGACGTTACGGCTGAGACGGTGAAACAGTCCGACACTGGGGCACAACTTGAAGCGATTGGGAAACACCAGTTGGTGATCGAATTCAAGCTGGACGGGACAATTGTTACGGCAAACCAGAATTTTCTCGATCTAGTGGGTTATTCCCTGCCCGAAATTGAAGGCAAACATCACAGCATCTTTGTGGGGGAAGCCTACCGGCAGAGTTTGGATTATCGTCAGTTCTGGGACCGGTTGGCCAAGGGTGAGGCCTTCTCTGGTCAGTTTCAACGATTTGGCAAGGGCGGAGCAGAAGCATGGTTGCAAGCCTGCTTGCCAAGTATGGATTGGATATCAGCGCCCACAAGAAGCTGGAAGTAGAGATGAAGCAGGCGATGGAGGATACCAGCCGAGTGATGACGGCCCTGGCGGATGGCGATTTACGCGACTCGATGCAGGGTGTGTATCAGGGCGAGTTTGCAAAGCTGGCCTCGGCTGTAAACACGTGCAGTTCCAATCTTCTGGACATGGTGAACCAGATCCGGGAGTCGGCTTCAACAATCAATGTTTCGGCAACAGAGATCGCGCAGGGAAACACAGACCTGAGCCAGCGTACGGAGCAGCAGGCGGCGTCGATCGAAGAAACGGCTTCGAGCATGGAGGAGTTGACTGGCACGGTGAAGCAGAATGCAGACAATGCACGGCAGGCGAATCAACTGGCAGCCAACGCGCGGGAGCAGGCTGAGAAGGGCGGCGCAGTTGTAACGAATGCAATTGTGGCGATGACAGCCATCAATGAATCGAGCAAGAAGATTGCCGACATTATTGGAGTGATCGACGAAATTGCATTCCAGACAAACCTGCTTGCCCTCAATGCGGCGGTAGAGGCCGCACGGGCGGGAGAACAAGGCCGGGGCTTTGCAGTGGTAGCAGCCGAAGTGAGAAATCTGGCACAGCGCTCAGCAGGTGCTGCCAAAGAAATCAAGGCTTTGATCAAGGATTCGGTATCGAAGGTGGAAGAAGGCTCGCGCCTGGTAGACGACTCCGGCAAAACGCAAGTGCGTCGATGGACGACCAGTCGAGAGCAATGGCACAACTTATGCAGTTCTTCAAAACCGCCGACAACAATGCAGACAATGATCCAGCGCCTCCATCACCGAAATCAGGGCCTCAAACAGGGTACCGTACAGGACGACCTGCGCCACAATCGCAGGTAGCAGGGAGAATGCCGCAACCAGCCTCCAGCAGGCAGGCAGCAGCGGTGCAGCAGGGCTCGGCATTGCGCACAACCGCAACAGGCAGACCAATGGCGAGCATGACCAAAACAGCCACTCCTGCGGGTGGCCCCCGGCCATCGGCGAACTCACTGGGAAGGCTGGCATCGGCAACAAAGGGCTCGGCCGTGGCCGAGCGGGTTGCCGCGGGAACAAACAGTGACGGACATTGGGATGAGTTTTAAGTCATGCCGACAGCAGTGATTGTTGCCGAGGATTCCATTGAAATCGCACGCTTGGGCGCACTAAAAGCTGAGTGGCTCAGCTCGAGCGCCCAAGCCAATGCGGTGGAAATCGATCTTGGCGAAGTTCAGAGAATCGATACAGCGGGACTTCAGTTTTTGCTGGCCTTTCGCCTGGAAGCAACGGCCATGAAGCAAAGTCTGAAATTCAAAAATGTATCCGCAGCCACACGAAAAGCAGCAGACCAACTGGGCCTTGCGAGCGCGCTATTTCAGGAAGGCTAATGGTACAGGCACTAGACAGAGCAACGGAATTCCGCTTCACCGAAGACGACTTCCAGTGGCTGCGCCTGGTTGCCAACAAGCATAGCGGGATCGTATTGGCCGACGCGAAACGCAATATGATCTACAGCCGGCTGACGAAGCGCTTAAGGCAATTGAATCTGAGTTCTTTTTCGGAATACCGGCAGTTACTGGACGGAAGTGATTCCAGGGAATTTGGCGAATTCATTAACGCCATCACGACGAATCTCACATCGTTTTTCCGGGAGCAACATCACTTTGACCACCTGGCAGAGCAAACGATCCCGGAACTGGTAATGCAGCCGCGGCGTGAGCGCCGGATCAGAGTGTGGTCGGCGGGATGTTCCACTGGCGAGGAGCCCTATTCGATCGCAATGGTTCTGGAGAAGGGTCTCTCGAAATATCCGGGCTGGAGCTATGACATTCTCGCAACAGACCTGGATACACAGGTACTTCAGCGGGCTGCAGCGGGGATATATACAGAGGATCGGGGCAGCAATCTGGATGGGGCCATACTGAAGCGTTGGTTCCAGCGAGGGCAGGGTTGCCACTCAGGACGAATCCGTGTCAAACCGGAACTCCAGCGATACATTCGATTTCAACAGCTCAATCTGGTTCAACCCTGGAAGGTGGATGGGCCGTTTGATGTTCTGTTTTGCCGAAATGTGGTCATCTATTTCGATAAGGCAACACAGCAGAAACTTTTTGACAAATTTGCCGATGTCCTGGCTCCCGGAGCCGCTTTACATATTGGTCATTCCGAAACCCTGCATCAGGTTTCGGACAGGTTCCGTTTGGCTGGTAAGACTACTTATAGGAAATTGGGTTGACGAACATGGCAATTCCATTCTCAGGGCCACCCGCACCATCCCAAGCCGGAGTGAGCTTTGGATTTGAGCATATAGAACGGACAGCGTTGCCGAAAAACGGGCAGATCCGTGCCAGGGTTCGGCCGGGGGAAGTGTACGTCAGTCAGATGGATGAGGAAATCATGACGATTCTTGGATCCTGCATTGCCGTCTGTGCAAGAGATCCGGCGACTGGAGTTGGGGGACTGAATCATTTTCTATTGCCGGATTCAAACCAACCAGGAAGCGGTTTTTCAACCCGTTATGGAATTTGGGCAATGGAAATGTTAATCAATTCTCTGCTGAAGCATGGAGCAAGCCGTGAACGCCTGGAAATAAAAGTAACAGGTGGGAGCCAGATTGGTTCTACTGGCCCAACGGTTTCGTCGAAGAATATCAGCTTCATTGATGATTTTTTGGCAGTAGAAGGTTTTATCCCCAAGGCAAGGGATGTGGGGGGGATCCATCCGAGAAAGGTCTACTATTACCCCTTGACTGGTCGCTTGATTGTGAACAAACTACCGCCGCTGCAGAGTGCTGAGATCAACATGGCAGAAATCCAACTTTCCAGACGCCTGTCAGCACGTTCAAGAGCTGGGTCAGTGGAGTTATTTGACTCCGAGGAAGAGTAAGAATATGGAAAAGAATCGAATCCGGGTTTTGATAATCGACGATTCCACGCTGGTACGGAAGCTCCTAAGGGCAATCTTCGAATCAGATCGAAGCTTGGAAGTCTGCGGGGAAGCTCCTGATGCATTCATCGCACGGGATATGATCAAACGGCTGAATCCTGACGTACTGACGCTGGACGTAGAGATGCCGAAAATGGACGGGCTCACGTTTCTGTCGAACTTGATGCGGTTAAGGCCGACACCGGTGGTGATGATCTCCTCGCTTACAGAGGCGGGCGCAGGGGTCACGCTGGAAGCACTGGAATTGGGAGCCGTTGATTTCGTGGCGAAACCCAAACTCGATCTTGCGCATGGACTGGACGAGGCGGCACTGGAGATTTTGTCCAAAGTAAAGATGGCGGCCCGAGTAAATCTTTCGAGGCTTCAAAAGAGCATGAAACCTCAGGAAGTGAAGCGGATTGGAGCAGTTGGCGGGCTATTCAAAACAACAGATACACTCCTGGCAATTGGAGCTTCAACCGGCGGCACTGAGGCGATTCGCAGTGTATTGATGCAATTCCCGGCAGACGCGCCCGGCACAGTGATCACTCAACATATTCCTCCTGGTTACAGCAAAGCCTTCGCACAGCGGCTTGATCATGATTGTGCTGTAAAGGTATTTCACGCCGAGGACTCACAGCGGATATTGCCCGGTCACGCTTACGTTGCACCGGGGGGATCTCACTTGAGTGTGATTCGAAGTGGCGCTCACTGGATTTGCAAGATTGGTGATGGCGAGGCAGTAAACCGTCACAAACCATCGGTGGATGTACTTTTCCAATCCGTAGCAAAAAGCGCGGGTAAAAATGCAGTTGGAGTACTCATGACAGGAATGGGCGACGACGGTGCACGCGGATTACTTGAACTCAGGCAGGTAGGAGCGGCTACAATTTGCCAGGACGAAGAAAGCAGTGTGGTGTGGGGAATGCCGGGTGCAGCAGTAAAGCTGGGGGCGGCCGAGACAGTGGCTCCATTAGAGAAAATTGCCACCATTGCTTTGCAGGGTGGGGGCAGCGTTCACAAGCAAAGGAAATCGGCTTGAGACTCAACAGGAATATGCCGATATGAAACAAATGAGAAGCATTCAGCTGATTTTGGGACAGTGCCATCCTGGCTTCCCGCTATCGGCGATGTTGATTGCCGTGACTGTCGTCAGTTGGCTTGCACAGTCCTGGCTCAGCTTCTGGCTATCGCTCTTTGTGGCGGCAAT
>JAPKYY010000036.1 GCA_026394095.1 Acidobacteriota bacterium
CCCTTCACCAGCTCATCGAGCAGCGGATTATCCAGCGGCCGCACCACCACATTCATGGGCTCAGTCATCAACGCATGAGCAAACGCACTCAACTCCCAATTCCCCAAATGCCCCGTCGCAAACAGTACCCCCCGCCCCCGCGACTTCGCCTCCACATAGTGCTCAAACCCCTCATACTCAATCCATTCCCCGATATTGCTGCGATTCCGCGTCCCAAATCGCGAAAAGTAATACAGCATCCGCCCCAGCCCCTCATAAACCGCATCGATCGTCTCAACAGCATCCACCTCAGGCAAAGCCATCCGCAAATTCTTCTCGCCACTCTGCCGCATCCGCCTTGCCACCAGATCCAGCACCCGGGCCGCTCCAATAGAAAACCCCATGGGCATCACAGAGGCCGCCCCCAACAACCCGCGCATCAGCGCCGCCTCAGCAGAATTCCGAAACTGCGACCTCTGCTTGCTCACGCCTCCCGCTCGATCCAGCCCCCGCCCACTACCACCTCTCCCTGGTAGAACACTGCTGCCTGCCCCGGCGTCACCGCCCGCTGCGCCACATCAAATTCAACCTCAGCCCCAATCGGGTCCGCCTTCGGATAAATCGTCGCCATCGCCGGCTGATGCCGGTTCCGGATCCTCACCTCGGCCCGCAGCGGCTCCGTCGGTACACCCAGCGAGATCCAGTTAATGTCCCCCACCACAAAGCGCTTCTTCATCAGCGCCTCACCTGACCCAACAAGAATCTCCCGCGTTGCCGGATTCGTCTGGATCACATACAACGGCTCACCCACCGCCACATTCAAGCCACGTCGCTGCCCCACCGTAAAGTGATGCACTCCCGCATGCTCCCCAAGCTTCTTCCCCTCACGGTCCACAATGTTGCCACTGGTAACATCGGTCGTGATCCCTTGCTCCTTGAAGTAGGCATCGATAAACGCTGCATAATCCCCATTCGGGACAAAACAAATCTCCTGGCTATCCGGCTTCTCCGCCACCGGCAATCCAAGATCAATCGCGAGTTGCCGCACATCTGATTTCACCATCCCGCCCAGCGGAAACATCGTCCGTGCCAACTGCTCCTGTGTCAGCCCCCACAAAAAGTAAGTCTGATCTTTCGTCGCATCGGCCGACCGTAACAACTGCCAACGCCCCGTCGCCTCATCCTGGCGAATTTGCGCATAGTGTCCCGTCGCGATCTTCTCAGCCCCAATCCCGTCAGCCATCTCCATAAACTGGTCAAACTTGATGAAGTTATTGCAAAGCGTACAAGGGATCGGCGTCTTCCCAGCCACATAATCGGCCACAAACGGCTTCACCACATGCTGCTCAAAGCGGTCCTCGAAATTCACCACGTAATAGGGAATCCCAAGAGTCTGCGCCACATACCGCGCGTCATAGACATCATCGAGAGAACAGCACCGCCCGGTCGCCGCGTCGCTAGCCACCTCCGGCAACCGTCGTTGATTCCACAACTGCATCGTCAAACCCACCACGGGCTCACCCTGGCGCTTGAGCAATCCAGCCACCACAGAAGAATCAACGCCGCCACTCATCGCAACAGCAATCGGAGCTACATCAGACATAAACAGGAGACAACTTTCTCAATCGCGCCACACTCTCGGCCACAGCCGCAATCAGCGCATCTACTTCTTCAACCGTATTCGAAATCCCAAGCGAAAACCGTATCGCCGATCGCGCATCCGCCGGGCTCAACCCGAGCGCCAGCAACACATGCGACGGCTCAACCGACCCGCTAGAACAAGCCGAGCCACTCGACACCGCAAAGCCCTTCATATCCAGCGCAATCACCAGGCTCTCGCCCTCAATTCCAGGAAACCGCAAATTCGTAACATTGGGCGCCCGTCGCACTCGATCCCCGTTCACAAACGCATCAGGAATCCGCGCGAGCAAGCCCGCCTCCAGCCGGTCTCGCAACGCACCATCCATCACCTGCACCGCCTCACAAGCCGCACCAAGCCCCACTGCCCCAGCTACATTCTCAGTACCCGGTCGCCGGTCCTTCTCATGATGTCCACCAAAAGTCCGCTTCCGCAACGGTACTCCCTTTTTCACAAAAAGCGCCCCCACACCTTTCGGCCCATTCAGCTTGTGCCCGCTCAGGCTCAGCAGGTCAACCCCAAACTCCCGCACATCAAGCTTCATCCTGCCGGGTGCCTGCACCGCATCACAATGCACAAACACCCCAGCCGCACGAGCGATCGAGGCCACCTCCGCTACCGGCTGCAAACTCCCAATCTCGTTGTTGATTGCCATCAAACTCACCACGCGAGTATTCGGCCGCAGCGCCCGCCGCACATCTTCCGGGTCCACCACTCCACCCTCGCCCACAGGCAGGAAAGTCACCTCATACCCCAGCCCCCGCAACTCCTCCATCACATTCAAAACAGCCGGATGCTCAATCGCACTAGTCACAAAGTGCGCTGATTTACCAGCCTCCACCAACCCGAACAGAGCCAGATTATTCGCCTCTGTCCCTCCACTGGTAAACACAACCTCTTCCGCCTTGGACCCAATCAACCCGGCCACCTGACGCCGTGCCTTCTCCAGCAACTGACGTGCCTCCTGCCCATAGCCGTGAATGCTCGAAGCATTCCCGAAAACGCCCGTATAGGCAGGCAGCATCGCCTCCAAAACAGATTTGGCTACAGGAGTTGTCGCGTTGTGGTCAAAGTAGGCGCGCACGCCTTTATTATCGCTTGCGAACTACCGTCGAGTCGCGCAAGCCAAGACTTTGGTAGATCTGCCGCGTGGCATCGCTCTTGTTCAGCGTATAAAGGTGAATCCCGCTCACCCCGTGATCAAACAGATCCCGGCACTGTTCCGTCGCCCAGTGGATACCCACATTGCGCACCGCCGCCGGGTCATCCTGGCAACGCTGCAACGACTTCATCAAACGAGCCGGATACCGCGCCCCCAAAGCCAACTGCGCCATTCGCTTCATGCTAGGCAGGGAAGTCACGGGCATAATTCCGGCAATGATCGGAATATGAATGCCGGCCAGTTCGCACCGTTCCCGGTAATCATAAAAATCACGATTATCAAAGAACAGCTGCGTGCAGATGTAGTCGGCGCCTTCATCCACCTTGCGCTTCAAAAAGTCCATCTCGTCCAGACGATTCGGAGTCGCCGGGTGACCTTCAGGAAAACCCGCCACACCAATTCCAAACCCACGCTTGTCCGGGTGAATGCCACTATCGTTGAACTTCTTGATAAACCGCACCAGATCCGCTGCATTTTGAAAGGCATCATCGGCCTTCACATAATTCACCAGATCCTTAGGCGGGTCCCCACCCAAAGCCAGGATATTCGACACCCCCGACAGCGCATACTTCTCGAGAATCCCCTGCACTTCTTCTTCCTGATGACAAACACAAGTTAAATGTGGCACCGGGTCCAGCTCTGTCGTTGACTTCAACCGCACCACCAGGTCATGCGTCATCTCGCGAGTCGAGCCACCAGCCCCATAAGTCACCGAGACAAACGAGGGCTGCAACGTCTCCAATGACGAAATATTCTCAAACAACACCTCGGAATCTTTTTCCGTCTTCGGCGGAAAGAACTCAAAGGACAGCGTTGTCTGATGTTCTGCCAAAATGTCGCGAATATGCATGCTTACCCTCTATTCTAACGAATAGCGATGATCACTCTCCTCACCGACTTCGGCACAGCCGACCATTTCGCTGGCGTCCTCAAAGGCGTCATCGCCACCATCTCCCCAGCCACACCCGTAGTCGACATCACCCACGAAGTCCCTCCCTACGCCATCCAACAGGCCGCCTTCCTCCTCGACCAATCCTGGCGCTACTTCCCCAAAGGCACCATCCACGTTGTGATCGTCGACCCCGGCGTCGGCAGCGAGCGCCGCCCCCTCCTGATTGAAGCCGAAGGCCACTTCTTCATCGGCCCCGACAACGGTCTCTTCTCGCTGATTCTCTCAACAGGCAAACCCAAAACCCGCCACCTCAACCAGCCCAAATTCTGGCTCCCCAACCCATCCACAACCTTCCACGGCAGAGACATCTTCGCCCCCTCAGCCGCCCACCTCTCCTCTGGAATCAAACCAGCAAAACTAGGCCAACTCATAACCGACCCCATGCGCAGCCCGGCCCTAACCCCAACCCGACTCTCCAGGCGCTGCTATGTTGGAACAGTCCTCCACACAGACCGCTTCGGCAACCTCATCACTAACTTCTCAGTAAATGAATTCGACACTCTACGAAACCGCCCCTTCACGATGATGGTAGGCCTCAACCAGGTCGAACTCTACGCCAGCACCTACGCAAACTGCCCCCCCGGCGAACTCTGCGTCATCCCCGGCTCCTCCGGCTTCTGGGAAGTCTCAATAGCAAGCGACAGCGCCGCCCGCCAAACCGGCCTCATCCCCGGCTCCCCCCTCGAACTCACCCTCGCGTGACCTGTGACAAAGTGCGAAAATAGTGCAAGCTTTCGAAAATGCCCAAGCGATATACAAGCCGGGAACTTTTTAAGCTTGCGTCTGAGTTTGGATGGACTTTGGTTAGCGTGAAGGGTGACCATCACAACTTCAAGAATCCTCAGAGCAGATTCATCGTTACGATCGTGCACCCCCAAAAGGATGTGCCAGTTGGAAGAGCCTTGGATACAGTGAAGAAAATCAGATTGGAGCTGACATAATGCGTTATCTAATCATGCTTGAACAAACCGGAGATGGCTTCGCTGTACAGGTTCCTGATCTGGCTATCTCCACAGTCGGCCAAACCATCGAGTCGGCAAAACTAGCGGCTTGCCAAGCGATTGGAATCAATCTCGAAGCCTATCGGCAACTGAATCAGGAAATCCCGCCCGCTCAAGATATTGCGCATCACCTCGAAAACCCTGAGTTTGAGGACCTGCTTTTCGCCTATGTCGAAGTTGCAATTCCACAAGATCTGATTGCTGCCTGAGCTCTCGCCTGAGTGCTCAATCTTTGCTCATCTGGAATTTCGAGACTAGCCTTCATACTGACCTCTCTATCTTTGGAATTGCTCAAGCCCGCCCGGCAAACTCCCCGGTCTCCGTCGCCACCTTCACCTTCTCACCCTGCTTGATAAACAGCGGCACCTTGATATCGAGCCCCGTCTCAAGCTTCGCCGGCTTGGTCACACTTCCGCTCGACGTATCGCCCTTCACGCCAGGCTCCGTATAAGCAACCAACAGCTCGACAAACATCGGCAACTCAATCCCGATCGGATTGCCCTCATACTTCTGCAACTCAATGATGGTCCCATCCACCAGATACCCAAGCGCATCCCCCATCGTCTCGGCAGATAGCGTAAGCGTCTCAAAGCTCTCCTGATCCAGAAAGTGCGAGCCATCGCCATCGCTATACAAATACGATGCCGAAATTACCGACAAATCCGGTTCCTTAAACTTGTCCCCGGCCTTGAACGTCTTCTCAAACACCGCACGTGTCAGAAGGTTCCGCACCTTCAGCCGCACCAGCGTCTGCCCGCCTCGTGCCGTCGGCGTACTCACATCCGCTTCAAGGCAAACAAACGGAATATTCTCATGCTCAAACAGAGTCCTGCGCTTAACGCTAATTGCATCAATCAAAGCTGCCATAAATCCCTTTAAGTATAGGGCAGCACCACCTCAACAGCTCCCAGCGGCATCGCTACACCATTCACCAGCACCTCAATCCGGTGCACTCCCGCATAGTGTTTGCGCGTTGTCATCTCTCGAAACGACAAGCTTGCCCCCAACCTCACAACCCCCTTCGCACCCAACTTCACAGAAGAAATCTTGAACACCTTCGCCGCCGTCCCCCCATTCGCCTTCACGTAATGAACCGCATAATCCACCAGCAACGTCTGCTCCTGCTTCGCTTCACTAACAAGCTCAAACCAAATCCGCAACTTCCCCCCAATCTCCACCCGCTCCGGCTCAAACACAACATGGGCAACCCGCACCTTCGGTGCTGCCCCAAATCCTAAAATCTCCAGCGCCCCGGGATGCCCCTGCTTCACCAGGCTCCGCAAAGCATGCCTTACAATCCACAACCTTTCTTTCTTCCTCGCCCAACGGCGGCAAACCGCCACAGCCACCTCAGGATGATCCTTCGCAATATCGTTCAGGTTATTCGCAACAGACCGCCGCACATACATCTCCGGGTCATCCTTAAGCAATTCCAGCAATGCAATCACCGGCGCCGGATCCCGCTCAAA
>JAPKYY010000353.1 GCA_026394095.1 Acidobacteriota bacterium
TGCCGACACCGCCGGCCAGATCGCTGGCTCCACTAAGCGCTTCACAACGATCAACGGCTACTCGCACCTTTTCTTCCTCATGGAAGGCTATGCCATTCTCGATGGCGCCACCATCCCAATCATCGGTACTCCTGAAGAAGCCAACAACACCTATGTCGAGCAACTCACTGCTTCGGCAAAGGCCGCCATCGACAAAGCCGCCGAGATGGGCGTCACCGATCCAGACCGCGTTGGCGTCGGCGGGCACAGCTACGGTGCCTTTATGACTGCCAACCTGCTGGCTCACACCGATCTCTTCCGCGCCGGCATTGCCCGCTCGGGTGCTTACAACCGCACACTCACCCCCTTCGGCTTCCAGAGCGAACGCCGCACCTTCTGGGAAGCCCAGGAGACCTACCTCAAGATGTCTCCCTTTATGATTGCCAACAAGATTAAGGAGCCGATCCTGCTCATCCACGGTGAAGCCGACAACAATCAGGGCACCTTCCCGATTCAGTCTGAGCGCATGTTCATGGCAATTCGTGGCAATGGCGGCACCGTTCGTTATGTCACCCTGCCGCACGAATCCCATGGCTACTCGGCCAAGGAATCTGTCGAGCACACCCTCTTTGAGATGACTTCCTGGTTTGACAAACACGTCAAGAACGCTCCTGCCCGCTCGCTCGGCTCGAATTGATTTCTTACGATCCACACAAGTGGCTCAGCCACTTCTTTGATCTTCGCGGCTCGATGTTTCGCGAAATCATCGGACGCGTATTGCTTTGCGTTGCCTGGGCAGCGGCGGTAGTTTGTTTCGACAAGTATGTTGTCGATGTCAACATTTCGTCGCTGCTCCACGCCCTCACCGGTTCCGCTCTCGGTCTGCTGCTTGTCTTCCGCACCAACGCTTCCTACGACCGCTTCTGGGAAGGCCGCAAGCTCTGGGGTGGCATCGTCAATGAAACCAGAAACCTGATCCGTTCGGCCTCGGTCCATTTGGCTGGAGAACGAGATTTGCTGGTCAGCCTTACCGAACTGACTGCAAGTTTCCCGCCGGCGACAATGCACCAACTGCGCGGTACCAAGATGCCCGGCATGCTCGAGGTGCAGCATCCGCCACTGTTGGTTGCCACTCAAATGACGGCGATCCTCAAGGAGGCTCAGCGCCGGGGCGCAATTTCAGACATCCTCCTGGCAAATCTCGATCAGAACATCCAGCAACTGATCGACTATAATCGAAGGCCCATTCGGCTTCGACGATAACGATCTCCCACTCGAAGACATCTGTGAAACCATTCGCCACAACCTCTTCGCTCTGGTCGATCTCGAACAATCCGCACCCGACGTGATGCCAGAAGGTCTCTAGCATGCGTCTGCTCCCCATTCAAGACACACAAGCCCGGCGCATCCTCTCGCCCGTCTCGGGTTTCCTCGCCGAAGCCGGCTTTACACACTCACTCACGCCCGCCCGCAACTGCACCTACGGTTGCAGCTACTGCTACGTACCCACCATGCGCATCCAGGCTGGCCTCAAGCCCGACGATTGGAAGCACTGGGGCGAATACACTACCTACAAAACCAATGCCCCAGCCCTGCTCAAACGTGAACTCAAACCCGATCAACTGATCTACTGTTCGCCCCTGACAGACCCCTATCAGCCCGCAGAGATGCATCAGGAGATGATGCCGCAGATTCTCGAACAAATCTACATCCACCCACCCAAGCTCTTCGTTATCCAAACCCGTTCGCCAAACATTCTGCGCGACACAAAGCTGCTGCAAACCGTGGCCGAAAACACTGACCTCCGCATCAGCTTCTCCATCACCACCAATGACGACCGCATCCGCAAGATCTTCGAGCCCCGCTGCGAATCGATCCCTGACCGTCTGCGCACAATTGAGGAACTCAGAGCCGCCGGTCTCAACGTCTATGCCACCGTTGCGCCGATCCTGCCGTGCGAGCCGCCAGAGCTCGCCCGCCTCGTCGTCGAGGCAACCAGCAACCCAATCATCGGCGACCCGCTCCACATCCGCCAACTCAAACCCAAAGGCGCCACCACGCGCGACGCCGCCTTCAAGATCCTCGACCATTACGAACAACCCCAGTGGGCCGAGCCCGAATTCCAAACACGCCTGCTTGAAGTGTTAGACCATGAAATCAGGGCACTCGGCCGCGACTTCGCAACCGGCCCCAAAGGCTTTTCATGTTTGACTCAAACGCCATCCTCACCCGCCTGGGCCTCACCAGCGCCACCGGTTCGCAAGTCCTCACGTCGTTCAACCCGTCCACCGGCCAGCCGATAGCAAGCGTCCGGCTTGCTACCACTTCCGACTACGAACAGGCAATCGCCAACTCCACCGCTGCGTTCGCAAAATGGCGTCTCGTGCCAGCCCCGCAACGCGGTCTGATTGTGCGCGAAATCGCCGAAGCCCTGCGCGCAAGCAAAGAGGATCTCGGGGCCCTGGTCAGCCTAGAGATGGGCAAGATCTATCAGGAAGGTCTCGGCGAAGTACAGGAGATGATCGACGTCGCAGACTTCGCCCTCGGCCTCTCGCGTCAGCTCTACGGCATGACAACCAATTCTGAGCGCCCCGGTCACCGCCTCTACGAACAATGGCACCCGCTCGGGCCCGTTGGCGTGATTACAGCATTCAACTTCCCGGTAGCAGTCTGGGCCTGGAACGCACTCATCGCCGCCGTCTGCGGTGATACCGTCATCTGGAAGCCGTCTGAAGAAACTCCCCTCACCGCAATCGCCGTTCACAACATCGCTAGCGCCGTTCTGCGCAAACACAACTTCGAAGGGGTCTTCGAACTCCTTGTCGGCGATGTCGCAACGGTTGGAGAACCGATGCTCGACGACCGTCGTCTGCCACTGATCTCAGCCACGGGTTCAACGAGGATGGGCAAAATCGTAGCCGAGCGCGTCGGCCGCCGTCTGGGCCGCACGCTGCTCGAATTGGGCGGCAACAACGCCATCATTTTGATGCCCGACGCGGACCTCGACTTGGCCCTGCGAGGTTGCCTTTTCGCAGCAGTAGGCACCGCCGGCCAGCGCTGCACCACCCTGCGGCGGCTCTTCCTGCACAGCTCCATCGCCGAAACCTTTCGTGCCAAACTCACCAGGGCTTACAGCCAGATCCGCATAGGAGACCCGCTACTGGAAACTACCCTCATGGGCCCGTTGATCAACCAGCGAGCGGTACAGAGCTTCGAGAAAGCAGTAGAAAAGATCCGCACCGAGGGCGGGGAAATCCTTTACGGAGGCAATCGCTGGGAAGGCAATTTTGTCGAGCCCACCATTGCGCGTTCCCGTCACGACATGGCAATCGTACAGGAAGAAGTCTTCGCTCCCATCCTGCACACAATCGATTTCGATCATCTCGACGACGCCATCGCCTGGAACAACGAAGTGCCTCAGGGGCTGTCGAGTTCCATCTTCACTACCAACCTCAAGAGCGCAGAAGCATTTCTGTCGGCGAGAGGTTCAGATTGCGGCATTGCCAACGTCAACATCGGCACCTCTGGTGCAGAGATCGGCGGAGCTTTTGGCGGGGAGAAGGAAACTGGAGGGGGAAGGGAATCAGGCAGTGATTCCTGGAAGGCCTACATGAGACGGCAAACCGTCACCATCAACTATTCCGATGCCTTGCCACTGGCGCAAGGCATCGAATTCAATTTCGACTAAGCAGCAGCCAGACGATCCGATTCAGCGATTGCCTTCGCGTAAGCTGAGATCTCTTCGAGATTGGCAGTCACCAGTTGATTGTCCATATCCTGCCAGGTCGAGATCATCTCGATCAGGTGCAGGCCACCGAGCTTCATCACCCAGGCGTCGGTGATTCCGCGCTTGAGTTCTGCGCTCACCTTCAGCAATAGCGGCAGGGGCAGGGCAACAACCTTCTCCTGCTTCTCGCCATCGCATTCCAGTTCATACTTGACGTCGATCGTATCGGCATGGCGAATGGAAATCGCATTCTGCTGCCAGCGGAACGTGAGCTTCCAGGAGCGACCAAACAGGCTAACGCATACTCGACCGGATGAGGGCAAGGAACTCATCCTTGGTGGCACTGTTGCGGCGGAATTCACCCAGCATTGCACTTGTCACAGTAGAGCTACATTGCTTCTCAACCCCGCGCATCATCATGCAAAAGTGCTGCGCTTCACTCACTACGGCTACGCCACGAGGTTCCAGCACTTCCATCAGCGTATCGGCGATCTGCTGCGTAATCCGCTCCTGCACCTGCAGCCGACGGGCAAAGACATCAACGATCCGCGGAATCTTGCTCAGCCCGATGATCTTCTTGTCCGGCAGATAGGCAACATGAACCGTGCCGAAGAAAGGCAGCATGTGGTGCTCGCACAGCGAATAATATTCGATGTTTTTCACCACTACCATGTCATCGTTCTCAGCCGTAAACAGGGCTCCGTTGACGATCTCTTCGATATTGGTGGTGTATCCACCGGTCAGAAAGCGCAACGCTTTCTCGGCGCGATAGGGGGTCCGCAGCAAGCCTTCACGAGTTTGGTCTTCCCCAAGTTCATTGAGGATTTTATCGAACATGTCGCCAATCGGGCCACGCTCGTCCTTTTTCGCATCTTGCGTCTTTGTCACGTACTTCGATGCTGGCTTAGGAGCCGCTACTTTGGTTTCTACAACTTTCAAAACTGCCGCCTTATTGCCTGACTTCATTTGCTTGTATCTCGAATCGATTATTTCTTGTCTCGTAAATCCGGATCCGGTCGAATCGAACCGCGCCATCCTTAAAATGCTTTCCCCAACCACTCTTGAGCCAATCTGCGAAAACATACGCAACGTTCTCTGTGGTGGGAACCAGATCCTTCAGTTCTTCTACCTGCTCGTTCAGATTCACATGACTCACGCGAGAGAGAATTTCTTCGCTGACGCATTTGTCCAGTTGGCGGCGATCCACCAGCATGCCGGTATCAGCATCAGGTTCACCGGCCACCGTCACCTCAAGCCAGTAATTATGACCATGGCCGTAAGGATTATTGCAACGTCCATACACGGCCCAGTTCGCGTCTTCACTCAGTTGATTCGAGTGCAGACGATGAGCAGCCGAGAACGGATAACGCGTGGTCAACTTCATTCGCCCCGGTACTCCACGTACAGGTTCTCGGTCTCATAAAGCCGTACTTCATGCAATTGCACCGTTTCGGTTGAGAAATGCGGCTCAATCCGCCGCCAGATCTCACGCGCGATGTTTTCAGAAGTTGGCACTATTTTATCGAAGGGCGGAACCTCGGCATTGAGATAACGATGATCCATCGCGTCTACCACCTCGCGGTTCAAAACCGTCTTTACATCCTTCAGATCGACGATCATCCCCGTTACTGCATCCACTTTGCCACTCAGGGTGACTTCGAGAACGTAGTTGTGCCCATGCCCATAAGGATTGGCATCAGCGCCAAAGGTTTCATGGTTCTTTTCGTCGCTCCAGCCTGCAACCGCACAGCGGTGAGAGGCTGAAAATTCCACCCGGCGTGTAATCAACATGTCTTTTCTCTAATAAAGATGATCGACGTACGGCTCGCGATTCCATAAAATAGATTCACATGGCCAAAGCCAACTCAACTTCATCCCCCTCGCGCGTATACGTCGTCGGCATCGCCCTCACAATGGCGGCCCTCTTCTATATCCTCGCCGATACGCTCACCGAAAAGTTGGTCAACCAGGGCGACCAGGCTACTGCCTTCTCCGTCACAACCGACCAGGGCAAAACAATCTCGCTCAAAGATTATCCCGGCAAAGTACTGGTTCTCAATTTCTGGGCTTCCTGGTGCAAGCCCTGCGTAGATGAAATGCCCTCGCTCAACGAATTCTCAAAGCGCATGTCCAAAGAAGGCGTCACCGTTCTTGGCATCTCCGTCGATCATGACGAAGCCAAGTACAAGAAGTTCCTCAAAGACGCCAACATCGCCTTCCAGACTTACCGCGACGACAAGGCCAACATCCCTGCCTCCTACGGCACTTTTAAATATCCCGAAACCTACATCATCGACAAGCAAGGTAAAGTAGTCGAAAAGATCATCGGCGAAGAATTCTGGCTCAATCCTAATGTCATCTCCCGCATCCGTCGTCTCCTCTAAGCCCGCCTTCCCGGCGGCCGCCCGTCAGGAACTGCTCACCCTTCTCGGCGCTCGTGCTGTGCTCGACCGCAAAGAAGACCTCACCCTTTACGAATACGATGGCGGCGTAGACAAGCATCGCCCCGACCTCGTAGTCTTTCCGCGCACCACCGCACAAGTGCAGGCCGTCGTCGAGATTGCCCGCAAACACCAGCTCCAGTTCATCGGCCGTGGTGCCGGCACCGGCCTCTCCGGTGGCGTGATCGCTCGCAATGGCGGTCTGATGGTCAGCTTCACCCGCATGAATCAGATTGAGAAAATCGATCTGCCCAACGAGCGCGTCCAGGTACAGCCCGGCGTCGTAAACCTCGACGTTACCCTCGCAGTCCAAACCCAGGGCTACTTCTTCGCCCCAGACCCAAGTTCCCAGCGCGCCTGCACCATCGGCGGAAACGTGGCCGAAAACGCCGGTGGCCCTCACACCCTCGCCTACGGCGTCACCACCAACCACGTCCTTGGCCTCGATGTAGTTCTTCCCGACGGCACCAACTTTCAAACCGGAGGTATGGAACCAGACCTCCCAGGCTACGATCTCGCTGGTATCGTCACAGGTTCAGAAGGCACCATGGCGCTCGTCACCGGAGCCCGGCTCCGCCTCATGCGCCAGCCTGAAATGGTCAAAACCGTTCTTGCGATCTACAACACAACCAAGGACGCCGCCGACACCATCGCCGAAATTGCCGGGCGTCTGATCACACCCGTGGCCATCGAAATGCTCGATGGCGTCATGCTCCGCATGGTCGAAGAAGCCACGCACGCTGGTTACCCCCTCGATGCCCAGGCAGTCTTGCTGATTGAAATGGAAGGCCTGAAGGAAGCGGTCGAAGAGCAAGTAGAACAAGTGCGCCTCGCCTGCGAGGCCTGCCATTGCCGCGAATTCCGCATCGCCAAAGACGCCGCCGAGCGAGACCTGCTCTGGAAGGGCCGCAAGAACGCCTTTGGTGCCGTTGGCCGCCTCAGCCCCTTCTACTACGTGCAGGACGGCGTCGTCCCCCGCACCCGCATCACCGAAACTCTACTCGAAATCTACAAAATCGGTGAGAAATACGGTCTCACCATTTCCAACATATTCCATGCCGGTGACGGCAACATGCACCCGATCATCCTCTTTGATGCCCGCATCCCGGGCCAACTCCGCGCTGCCCAACTAGCCGGAGAAGAAATCCTCGCCTTCTGCATCTCCGTCGGTGGTTCCATCACTGGAGAGCACGGTGTCGGGATGGAGAAGATGGAACTGATGGCCCAGCAGTTTTCAGACGACACTCTCGACACCATCAAGGATTTCAAAAACCTTTTTGATCCCCAGTGTCGCCTCAATCCTGGCAAACTTCTGCCCCTGGGCAAATGCTGCGGCGAGATACATCAACCCGCAAACACGGAGTATTGAGCCTCAATCGCCGTTCTAAATCGCGAAAAAACCCGCTAGTCCCAACAATCCTTTTGATCCCTCATTTCCCTGTGGAGTTAGCTGTCTTCAGTCTGTAAAGTCCAAATTAAGTCTTCTACAGCTAACGAGTCACCCCTTTTATGGGAGGTGGCCAAATTTACATCTGGGGAAAATTATGTCTCTCACTCGAACGGCGCATCTGCTGCTCGCCCTCGTCTCATGTCTCGCTCCACTTTCCGCCCAAATCACAGGCGATCTTCTCATCCGCGTAACAGATCCCACCGGTGCCGTAGTTTCGGGTGCAAAGGTTTCTGTCAAGAGTATCGCCCAAGGCTCGATCCGTGACCTCGTTACCGATACTCAGGGCACTGCCCGGTTCTCGCTCCTCAACATTGGCGATTACGAGATCAAAGTCGAATCGCAGGGCTTCTCTATCGTCTCCACCAAAACTACAGTTAGCACGGGCCAGATTCGCGAACTGAAAACGGTTCTCGAAGTCTCTGCTACTCGCCAGGAAGTAGTGATCGAAGAATCCGCGATTGCCATCAACACCACCAACGCTCAACTTCAGACCAGCGTCGAAGGCAAAGCCATCACCCAGCTTTCGCTGCCCAACGGCGTTCTCTCGCTGGCCGGCACCACTCCCGGGGTCATCCCTGTTTCCGCCCGCAACCCCTTCCTCGGGCAGGGTAGTTATAACTCGAACGGCGGCAGAGGCCGCGGCAACAACATCACCGTCGATAATGCAAACGCCACCGACGTATCCACCACAGGCGGCGCGGGTCTCGGCACCGTCCCCCTCGACGCGATCAAAGAAGTCACCGTGATCTCCAATAACTTCAGCGCCGAATTCGGCCGCAATTCCAGCTCGCAGTTCCAAATGGTAACCAAGAGCGGAACCAACCAGTTTCACGGCAGCGCCGCGCACTTCTTCAAGAACGACAAACTAAACGCCCGCGACTACTTCGACCGCACCGGCAAGGCTGCAATCCTGCGCGACAACGACTGGCTGGTCACCGCCGGTGGCCGCATCGTCAAGGACAAGCTCTTCTACTTCGGCACCTACGAACAGCAAAAGATTCGTGGTGCCGGGGGGACTCGTATCGCCAATGTTCCCACCAATGCTCAGGTCAGCGGGATCACCAATGCTGCGATGAAACAACTCTTCACCGCCGTGCAGGGCGTCGCCTCCGATAGCGGCACCGTCAGTAACCCCGCCCCTGTCGGCACCAACTCCGTTGCCTACTCAGGCAAGGTCGATTGGAACATCACTTCAAAAGACATGATCTCCGGCCGTTATGGCTACAACAAGGTAGACCAGCAGAGTCCCGGCCTAACCTTTATCTCCTCCAACCTCCCCGTCAATGGAGCCAGTTCCACCAACAAACCGCAAAACGTCACCCTCAACTACACCCGCGTCCAGAGTGCCTCGATGGTGATCAATAACATCGCGAGCTTTGGCCGCAGCCTGC
>JAPKYY010000675.1 GCA_026394095.1 Acidobacteriota bacterium
CCGACTCCATCCGCCAGGGCCAGCGCCTCACCGGCATGACCTCCACCCAGGCCACCTTCCCCGTCGCCCCGTCGCTCTTCAAATTCGCCCAACACGGCCAATCCGGAGCCACCGTCAGCGACCTCATGCCGCACACCGCCCGCATCGTCGACGACCTCTGCTTCATCCGCTCCATGAACACCGAGCAGATCAATCACGACCCCGCCATCACCTTCTGCCAGACCGGTTTCCAGCTCGCCGGCCGCCCCAGCATCGGCTCCTGGCTCGCCTATGGTCTCGGCAGCGAAAATCAGGAACTCCCGGCGTTCGTCGTCATGATCTCCCAGGGCTCCGGCAACATCAGCGACCAGCCCCTCTACGACCGCCTCTGGGGCTCCGGCTTCCTCCCCAGCCGTTACCAGGGAGTCAAATTCCGCGCCGCCGCTGACCCCGTCCTCTACCTCTCCAACCCGCCCGGCATAGACCCCAAAACCCGCCGCCGTTACCTCGACGACCTCGGCGCGCTCAACACCATCAACCAAACCGAATTCAACGACCCCGAAATCGCCGCCCGAACCGCCCAGTACGAAATGGCGTTCCGGATGCAAACCTCGGTGCCCGAACTGACTGACCTGTCGAAGGAACCCGAAAGTACTTTCGACCTCTACGGCCCCGACGCACGCCGCCCCGGAACCTTCGCCGCCAACTGCCTCTTAGCCCGCCGCCTGGCTGAGAGGGGCGTCCGCTTCATCCAGCTCTTCCACCGAGGCTGGGACCAGCACACCAACCTCAACAAAGGCCTCAAGACGAACTGCGAAAAGACCGACCAGGGCACAGCGGCTTTGATCCAGGACCTGAAGCAACGAGGGCTCCTCGAAGACACGTTAATCGTCTGGGGAGGCGAATTCGGCCGCACTCCAATGCAGGAAGTCCGCAACACGCTAGACCCCGACAACGCAGGCCGCGACCACCACCCCAACGCCTACTCCATGTTCCTGGCCGGCGGAGGAGTCAAGTCCGGAGCAGTCATCGGAGCAACAGACGATCTAGGCTTCACCATCACGCAAGACCCGGTAGGAGTCCACGACCTGCAAGCGACAATCATGCACTGTCTAGGCTTCGACCACACCAGGCTAACCTACCGCTTCATGGGCCGCGACTTCCGCCTAACCGACGTGCACGGCGAAGTGATCAAAAAGATGCTCGCGTAGTCTTTCCTGCATCAGCACTTGAGAGTGGCGGGATGAAGTACATCATTCCTTCTTGAATCGTCTCGACAGTTAAAAGTGCAGCATCCACAAACGGCAACAAGTCTTCAAGCTGATTGCTCTTGGACCGAATCACCAGTAGCGAAATCTTCCGCCCCCGCATGGGCTGCTGAAAGGGAATACCCTGGTCAACGGTCACAATGACGGCGTACCCTAGTTCCTCAGCAAGCCGCATCAACTCGCCATTCTTCTTGCTTTTCAATCCTGCATATTGAACGGTATGCGCCTCATGCCCGGCGAAGCTGTGCCGAAAATCAATCGGCAAACACTCATCAAGAAGAATCTTCATCAGACCTTCGCTAGTAAAGATTCCTTTGCCTCTTCCAGGGCTTGGATAGCCATATCCTTGCTAACCGAAGGAAATTGGCGCAAAAATTCTCCGAGTGGATGCCCACCCTCAAGATAGTCGATCAAGTTCTTGAACGGCACGCGGGTTCCCCGAAAACAAGGCATCCCGTTCATGATCTCCGGGTCTCTAATGATTACTGCTTCAGCCATAAATTTGCTCCCTAATCCCATCTTAAGGCTTCAAAGCGCCGCCACAATCTTCCCTGTCAACTCCCGCGTACTCAGCCCGCCCCGCAAATCCCCGGTAGCATTCGCCGCATCACTCATCACCAACTCCACTGCCCTGCGTATCCTCCCCGCCGCCCCCAAACTATCCGCATCCCCAAACCACTCCAGCATCATCGCTACCGAAAGAATCGTAGCCACCGGATTCGCCTTCCCTTGCCCCGCAATGTCCGGAGCCGATCCATGCGCCGGCTGAAACACTGCCAGATCATCGCCAATATCCGCTGAAGGAGCCATCCCCATCCCGCCCACAGTCGCCGCCGCCAGATCCGACAAAATATCCCCAAACATATTCTCGGTAACGATCACATCGAAACTCTGGGGCCGCTGCACCAGATACAACGCCATCGCATCCACATAAACTCGCTCGGTCTCCACCTGCGGATACTCCTTCGCAATCTCGTCAAACACCTCACGAAAGAACGCCATCGAAGGCAGCACATTCGCCTTATCCACAAGCGTCAACTTGTTCCGCCGATGCCGCGCCAGCTCAAACGAAAACCGAAACAACCTCTCACTCCCCGCCCGCGTCACAAGCATCTCATCGCGAGCCTCATCAGCCCCCATCACCCTTGGCCGCAACCGCGTAGAAAACAACCCTTCTGTCGACTCCCTAACCAGCACATAATCAATCACCGGGTCCTTCAGCGGCGAATGCGCCGCGTTATACAACTTCGTCGGCCTAACCCCCGCATACAAGCCAAAGATCTCCCGCAAATCAATCTGCGGCGCCATCTCCCGGCCATCCGCCCAACGAACAGAAGGAATCCCCATCGCACCCAGCAAAATCGCATCCGCCGCCCGGCAACCCTCAATCGTGGCCTTCGGCAGCGGGTCCCCATTCTTCAAATACTCACCAGCCCCGCAGGGCAATTCCACCAGATCAAAGTCCAGCTCCGGCAACGCCCGAATCACCGCCTCCGCCGCCTCCAGCACCTCCGGCCCAATCCCGTCTCCCGGCAACATCGCGATCTGTTTTTTCACCATAAGCTCCTTAGTTTATCCCTGTCTCGATATCATCAACACGTGTTGCTCAACGAACTTCAATCCCGTGTAGTCAACCAGTGGCAGACGCCAGTCCTCGTCATGGCCCCGGTTGGCACTGGCAAAACAATGGCTCTCGCCGAACGCGCCGCCATGGCAATCGCCGGCGGCATCGCCCCAGAGCGAATGCTTTGCCTCAGCTTCACCAACCGCGCCGCCCGCGAAGTGCAAAGCCGCGTCGGCGGCGACGTCCAGTGCTCCACTTTCCACGCCCTCTGCGCCAACATCCTCCGCATGGAATCCGGCGCACTCGGCCTCCCCGCAGATTTCATCATCTACGACGAAGAAGACGCAACAGAGCTATGCGGCCGCCTCGCCAACCGGCACGAGATCGACGTCCCTGGCCAATGGAACCGCTTCCGCTACGCCATCTGGCAAGCCATCAGCGACGCCCGCCTCGCGAAATACGAATCCAGCCCACCCCGCAAGTCCCGTGATGTCTTCTTTGAAAAGCTCAAGCTCAGCGGCCTCTGGCCGGCCTACCAGGTACCCAACATCAATTACGCTGCCCTAGTCTCCGACTACGTTGCCATGCTGCGCGACTCACACGCCATCGACTTCACAGACCTCATTCTCGGCGTCGTCACTCTCTTTGATGAAAACCCAGACCACCTCGCCTGGTGGCAAGCCCGCTACGACTGGATTCAGGTCGACGAAGTACAGGACACCTCCCGCGCCGAATACCGCATCCTCGACCTCCTCGCGCAGCACCACCGCCAGCTCAGCTTCTTCGGCGACGTCGATCAAACGATCTACGAGTGGCGCGGTTCTGCTCCTTTTGAAATCCTCGATCAATACAAGCACGACTACAAGCCCACCGTCATTCACTTTGAAGAGAACTTCCGCTCTACTCGATTCATCCTCGCTGCCTGCGAGCGCGTAATACTGTCTCACCCGCAGGCGCTCACCAAGCGCATCATCCCCAACGTCGCCGCCGACGGCTCACCCGTCCTCGTCAAGCCCTTTGTCACGGCACGCGACGAATACGAATGGGTCGCAAACGAAATTCTCGAGCGCCACGAAAAGGACAAGCTCAACTGGAGCGATTTCGCCATCCTCGTCAGAACCAACTTCACCGCCCGCGACGTCTCTGAGGCTCTCGAAAAACACCACGTCCCGCACGTCCGCGTCGAAGAAGAAAAGTTCTTCCAGCGCGCTGAAATCAAGGCCGCCATCGCACACATGCGCATCCTCCGCAACGCCCAGGAAGCCAACGCCCTCCATCGCTTTCTCCAAGTCCCACCCAAAGGCATCGGCGAAGCAACGCTCGAAAAGGTAAGCTCACTCCCAAAAGAAGTCGGCCTCCGTCTGGGCGATCTCTTGCAACCCGCAACCCACCACAACGGCGACCCCTTCGGCGCCCTCTTCACTCACCCAACGGTAGTGGTGGACATCGAAACCACCGGCCTCGACATCCACCTCGATGAGGTCGTCGAACTCGCCGCCCTCAAAGGCAACGAAGAGTTCTATCGCATCTTAAAGCCCACCAAAGACGAAACTTGGGCCCGCCTCAAAGATGCCGAAAAAGTCCACGGAGTCACCCGCGAGCGCATCGAGAAAGAAGGCATCGACGCGACACTTGCCTTCCAGCAATTCGCCGCATTCATCGAAGGCTGCGTCGTAGTCGGCCACAATCTCGAAGCCTTCGACTGGCCGCTCATCCTCAACCAGAGCAAGCTCAACTTCAACATCAAGGGCACCGCCGACACCCTAGAGATCAGCCGCCGCATGCTCAAGCTCACCCGCTACCGCCTCACCAACGTAGTCGAAGCGCTCAAGCTCCCACTGCGTGAAGCCCACCAGGCGATGGAAGACGTCCGCATGACTGCCGACGTCCTCACCGAACTCAAGAAGCTCCTCGCCCAGCACGCCCAGCAGCGCAATCAAATCGTCAATCAAGTAGGCAAACGTTTTGTCGAACTAGCAGACCAGGTCGACGACTGGCGTAAGCGCTCAGCAACCCAAACCCCGCTCGAAACCCTCGACATGATCCTCTACGAAGGCCTCCTCAAAGAGCACTTCGGCCGCGACGCCACAGGCGAAGAACGCCTCGAACATCTCGAAGAGCTCCGCCACATTGTGGCCCACTTCACCACGCTCGACCAGGCCCTCGAAGTAGCGTCCTTAGGCCTCGACCTCGAACGCCAGCTCGGCGATGAAGACCGCGTCCGCATCCTCACCGTCCATCAGGCCAAGGGTCTCGAATTCGATACTGTCTTCGTAGTTAAAGCCGTAGAAGGCGAGTTCCCCAGTTGGCGCAGCATCAAGGAAGGCCGCTTCGATGAGGAGCACCGCCTCTTCTACGTCGCCGTCAGCCGCGCCCGCAAACACCTCAACGTCTCCTGGCAACAACGCGATTCCCGAGGCCGCAGCCAGCAAGGCAGCCGCTACCTCAAAGCACTACGAGACTGAAAGCTTTACATGCACCAAAAGCGTGTGGCCTCCCTGATAAAGGGAGGCCACGGGTTCAAACTCGCCTGTTAATGCCAGACGAAATTATGCTGCGATCACAACTAGAACAATAGCTTGAGAGCCATCTGCATCTGACGCATATTCGTCGCTGTACCGGTGATGTTTCCAAACACAGTCGATCCCGGAACAAACGTGTTGTTCGGGTTGCCGAAATTCGGATGATTCAACGTGTTGAATGTTTCCATGCGGTACTGCAACTTGAAGCGCTCTGTGAACGCAAAGTTCTTGAAGAAGCTCCAGTCCAGATTTACCAGCCCGGGCCCACGCATGAAGTTGCGAGGAGTGTTGCCGTAGGTAAACTGGGCTGGCAAAGAGAACGCAGCGATATCGACACAACGCACCAGCTTGCCAGAGCCGCAATTCACACTTACAGGGCTGCCAGAGAAATTCGCCCGCTGTGTACCTTGGCCAACATTGGCCTGGTCAGCAGACAAAATCGCTCCAAACGGGAAACCACCCTGCGCCGTAAAGATACCGTT
>JAPKYY010000335.1 GCA_026394095.1 Acidobacteriota bacterium
AGTCCACCCGAAAATTCCGTTCCGGCATCCCCCGCAGCGTCTCCAGCCGGATCACCAGCAGCAATCCAAAGCTCCGCATCAAATCCAGCCCCGGCACCTGAATCCGCCCATTCCCCTCTTTTTCGTCACACAAACGCAAAGCACCTTCAATATGGACAAACTCCAATTCCCGCAAATCCCCCTTCACCCTTTCGAGCAACGCCCGCATCAACCGTCGCCGCAAACCAAGCGCTTCGCCGCAAAACTTCGAGCAGTCCAGCACCACCCCATCCCCCTCAGAAAACACCATCTCCTCCAGCCGCCCCCGAACCACCCCATTGATCCACTCCGATTCGTCCCAAACAATTTCTGCCAAAGTCCCCAGCGCCCGGTCCACTTCCGGGTTCAACTCCCGCCGCAGCACCGGCAGCAGCTCATGCCGAATCCAGTTCCGCCGGTATCCAAGATCGAGATTAGAGGAATCCTCCCGCCAGGAAATCCCCCGTGATTCGAGCCACCCCCGAACCTCCGCCCGCCCAACTCCGAGCAAAGGCCGAAACACACGGCCATTCAAAACCGGAGAAATCCCGGCCAGCCCATCAGGCCCAGTCCCCCGCATCAGGCGAAACAAAACGGTCTCAGCCTGATCCTCGCGAGTATGACCGGTCAAAACAACATCCACCTCGCAACGAGAAAACCACTCATACCGCAACCGCCGCAACTCCTCCTCGGATCGCCCCGCCGGCACAACCCACTCAACAAGAACCTCGCAACCTAGCCTCAAAGCAAGATCCCGAACAAGAGCCTCATCGAGATCACTCTCCGCCCCCCGCAAACCATAATTCATATGCAAAAGAGTGATCGAAGAAAAACACTCCCGAGCCAAACAAGCGAGCGCAACGGAATCACCACCCCCACTAACAGCTACACCAATCCGCTGCGCCCTCGCCAGCGCCGGATATTGCCGCACAAACTCAAAGAAAGATTCCACCAACACCATCATCTACCCAAGAAAAGATCCCTATGGGAAACAAAACTTCATCCACCCCCCTCAAGAAGGCGAGATGAAATTGTCAAACTCGATTCACTACATCCTGCCAGCCTTGGTATTTACCCTCGCCGCGGCCGTTACCCTCGACTCAAACCTCCCCAACGCCTCCCTCGGCCAGCCCTACACCGTCACCCTCAACCCCACTGGTGGCACCTCCCCCTACACTCACTCCCTAACCGGAGGCAGCCTCCCCCCCGGACTCTCCCTCTCCGGCGCAACCATCACCGGCACCCCACAATCCGCCGGCCAATACAGCTTCTCCGTCCTCACCACAGACGCTCTAACCTCCACCACTCTTACCAACCTCAACCTCAGAGTCACCAACACAAACGGCATCCAGATCACCGTCAACGCTCTCGCCATCGGCCGAATCAACACCCCTTACGACATGACCCTCTCGGCCCAGGGCGGCGCAAGCCCCTATTCCTGGGGCATCGTCCAGGGCTCCGGAACCCTGCCTCCCGGCATCACACTCAGTTCGCAGGGCCGCCTGCAAGGCACGCCCACCGCAGGTGGAATCTTCCCTCTCACCATCCGCGTAACTGATGCAAGTGGCAACTCCTATTCCTCTTCACTCCCACTCCGCATCGAAGCCACCAGCCTCGCAATCGCTACCAACTCCCTAGCCGGCGCATCCGCCTTCGTCCCCTACAGCCAGGGCTTCGCCTCGATCGGCGGCACCCCACCTTACACATACACTCTTCTCAACGGCACTCTCCCGCCAGGTCTCACGCTCTCCGCCGGTGGCGTCCTCTCCGGCACCCCCACCGCGGTTGAGACATACAACTTCACCATCCGCACCACAGACTCGGCAACAGCAACCGCGCAAGCCGCCTTCGCCATCACTGTCTCTGGCTCTGGCCCCCGCATCCTCGTGTCCGCACTCCCCAACGGCATCCTCAATCAGACCTACAACGCTTCCCTCTCAGGCCAGGGCGGCACCCCACCCTACACCTACTCGCTAGTCTCCGGTAGCCTTCCCACCGGCATCCTCCTCAATCTCAACGGCACCTTCTCCGGCACACCCACCACCAGCGGCGCTTACCCCGTTACTGTCCGCATAGGTGACTCGAGACAACAATCTTCCCAAACTGATCTCCTGATCAACATCAATTCCAGCACCTTCTCGATCAACAACACCACCGCCCCCGACGGCGCAGTCAACACAACGTACACCTTTGCCC
>JAPKYY010000145.1 GCA_026394095.1 Acidobacteriota bacterium
CTGGGCGCACCGAGATTTCTGATCATCGTTACTGAGTTTCTGATGCGCTACCTCGAAGTACTCCGCGCTGAAGCCGATGCAATGCGCCTGGCGGCATTGTGCCGGGGGGCAGCACAAAGCAAACTGATCGCTGCCTCAAGCCTTGGCATGCTCTTTGTGCGGAGCCTCGAGCGGTCCACCGGAATTCACAATGCAATGCTTGCCCGCGGCTTTAACGGCAGATTGCCGCGACTCTACCCCATGCAGTGGCGTGTCGCAGACAGCTTCACCTTGGTCTTCGGCGTGGCCGGAATTGCAGGCTTGAGGTGGGCACTGTGATTCGTGTATCGGATTTGCGCTACCAGTACTCTGACTCTGGGCCTGTTCTGCGCGGGATTAACTACACACAGGCCAGGGGTGAGAGCGTCGCTTTGCTTGGAACAAATGGCTCAGGCAAGACGACTTTTGCCCTGCACCTCAATGGCATCCTGCAGGGTCAGGGCGAGATTGAAGTAGACGGAATCCGTGTGGCAAGCGAAACTCTGGAGGCCGTTCGGCGCAAGGTCGGCTTCGTTTTCCAGTCTGCTGAAAATCAATTGTTCTTGCCTACTGTCCTTGAGGACGTTATGTTTGGTCTTCTGAATCAGGGTGTCGCGGTTGAGGAGGCAAAGCGCAGGGCAATGCAAATGATCGAGAGCCTGCAACTCGGAGCCTATGCCGAGAGAAACCCCTTTCACCTCAGTGCCGGCGAGAAGCGCCGCGCCGCATTGGGGGGCGTCCTCCTGATGGAACCCGAAGTGCTGATTCTGGATGAGCCGACGACCTTTCTTGATCCTCCCGGAATCCGCAGCTTGACCCGGATGCTCAATCAACAATCGATGGCGAAAATCATCATCACACACGACTCAAGATTCGCCATTGAAAACACAACCCGGGCCGTGTTCTTTGAGAAGGGTCAGATCGTAGCAGAAGGCCTTACCCGCGAGATTATCGACCGCTTCGGCTGGCTCTAGAGGGCAGCCGGGCTACTTGCCTGCCGGTTGCAACATAGACATCGTGTCTACCAAGAATCAACTTTACGTCTTTGGGCAGGCTCGTTTTTGAAACATCCAGTCCTGCCGCGAAGGGCGAAAATGCTGGTAGAACGGTGGCACGCTTGCTCACAAGGAATGCAGGGACACGGCGATTGACTCCAGCATCATCGCGCAAATTAATGGCCGGATGCAGATGACCCAAGAGGTAGTGTTCTGCATCTGGAATCTCAAGGTGCAGTCGGTCTCCATGCAGCCCCAGAAGACTCCCGTCTCGCCATGAAGGCGTCACGACGATCGGTAGATTGCCAAAGTCGCGCAGCACTGCACGATCGTGATTGCCTTGCACAATCCTGATTT
This sequence comes from Acidobacteriota bacterium, assembly GCA_026394095.1. Taxonomy (GTDB): domain Bacteria; phylum Acidobacteriota; class Terriglobia; order Bryobacterales; family Bryobacteraceae; genus Bryobacter. The sequence goes on from JAPKYY010000145.1 coordinate 1,371, forward strand.
TGCTCTTCGCCAGAATGAATCGTAGTGCGCGTTCAATAAATTCACGCTCTGCCGCCATGGGGCTTGGAGCGTGCACTGTATCTCCCAGGAAGACAGTCTCGACAGGTTGAAAGCAATCGAGCACGGCTTGCAGTCTATCCAGAATGCCGCCATCGGTAGTGGGCCCAAGCTGGCCGCGGCGGCGCTGTGCAAAGCCATATCCAAGGTGAGCATCGGCGATCATCAGTGTGCCGCTATCAGCCAGAAACAGAGCTCCGCTACCGTGAGCAATTCGGCCGGGGCCGACTTCAATACTCAATTCCATTGTTCATACATCCCGGCAACAATCTCATCTAAAGCTTTGTCTGGATCCTGGGCTACCAGCGCTTCCCGGTTGAAGCCGGAGAAGAGCGGGATGGCGAAGGGGCTTGGCCGTTCGAGATCATAGATCTCCCAAGGGTCGGTATATATTCGTCCTGCGGCACGGCAGGCTGTGGCCCCGTCGAGATCGTCCTCTAAGACTTCACGAATCGCTTCTCGTAGCAATGGGTGATTTGGCTCATAGCGGCGGAAAGTTTCAAAGAGCAAACGTCCACTCCAACTGGAGGCGCGCTTCTGTGATCCAGGATTGCTCGCATTTCGCCGTGCCATGAGCTGCCCCGTTTCGCAGATTGGCCGAAACTTTGAGCCCAGTAACTCCGTTTTGTCGAGAGCAGCTTCGAGGTCATGCTCAAAGTTTTCGGGATTGAAAACCGCGCGTAATCTGTCGACCCCGGGAGCACGTCTGGCACCGAAACTCAGCAGAAAACTGTGGTCATCAAAATTGCCTGCCATCGAGCCAAATTCCTCGCCAAGCCGGTGGCTCAGCGTCCAGATCATCGAACGGTTCACACTGCGCCCAGCCAGGTGATGGAAGATATAAACGATCGACCGCTGACTCGGTACTCGCTCAACCAGAACCGGGCAATCGACAGGCAGCGGCGTCGCAAGATATTGCCTCTCGAGATAGGCAACCACACGTCGGGCGATCGAGGCAGAGACACCCCATTCAGACTCCAAAACACGGATACAGCCAGTATTACCGCCAGTTTCATAAGCGGCGCGAAGACTCCTGCGAAGCAGCAGTTCCTCTTCGGCGAGGCGGGCCGTCAGGCTCATTTTTCCACCCATCCAGCGCGGTGTTCTTACCCGCTCTCCGCGTGCCGTCTCGACAATTGCCACATTGGCGTGAAATCGCTTGACGACGACGCTTTTGCCGCCAATAACGAATGCTTCACCCGGTTGTAGAGCCGTAAGAAAGCTCTCCTCAACTTCTCCCAGACGATGCTGATTTCGGTTGACGACTCTCACCGCATAGTCATCGCTGATCGTGCCGATGTTCTGATAATAGGCACGAGCAACCTTGCGATTGGCCACTCGAAAGTGCCCGTCACGAAGGGTGATCTTTCCATAGTCTGCATTCTGCCCAAGCACAGCCCCGCTACCAGAGAGATAGTGAAGCACGGCATCGAAGTCTTCACGGGAAAGGTCCTGATAGGGGCCTGCACCCTTTATCAGCGCAAAGGCTTCCTCAATCGAGTGCTCGCGTTCCACCGCAAGCCCCAGCAGAGCTTGAGCAAGAACGTCGAGGGGTGCTTCTGGCATCCGCAACTGATCGAGCCGGCCAGCCTTGACGGCCGCGCGAATGGCGATGCATTCCAGCAAGTCGGGCAGACTCAATGGAACGAGGGCCCCTACAGCATGGCCGCCAATTCTGTGTCCTCCGCGTCCCAGGCGTTGCAGCGCCCGGCTCACTCCGCGCGGAGCACCGAGCAAGAGCACTTGATCCACTCCTGCAAAATCTACTCCCATCTCCAGACTGGAAGAACATACAACAGCGCGGAGCTTGCCTTCAGCCAGTTGATCTTCCACCCATAGCCGTTTCTCCCGGTCGAGCGACGCATGATGAACTTCGATCTCATCATCGAGTTCTGGAAGCAATACTTTGAGCGCCAGCCCAAGCCGCTCTGCCGCACTTCTGGTTTGAGTGAAGACCAACGAACACTTAGCCTTCTCCACTAATCCCGCCACGATATGAGCCACACGATAAGGATTGAAGCCTGCTGCCGGCAATTCCGTATCTTCGGGAACTTCTGCAATTTCCAGCCGGTGCACTCGCTCTGTAAGTGCCTGAGTGATTACGCAATTGCGCCGGCCAGCGAGCAAACGAGCTACTGCCTCTGCTGGAGCAGCTGTGGCGCTCAAGCCGATTCGCTGCATCGGCTTGGCAGCCCGAGCCTCAAGGCGCTCGAGACTAATGGCAAGCAGGCTGCCGCGTTTGGATTCGCAAAAGCTGTGGATCTCATCGACGATGACACAGCGAGGCCGAAAT
>JAPKYY010000521.1 GCA_026394095.1 Acidobacteriota bacterium
CTGGGTCGACAAACACATTGAAAACGAGCGCAAGATCAACTTCCGCGCCATCGTCGACAAGGCCGGCACAGACCCCGTCAAACTCAAAGAAGCCCGTGGCAACCTCACTGGCTTCCTCCGCGATACCCTCGTTGGCCTCGCCTACATCCACTACGCCCCACCCGGCGCACAGATCCTCTTCACTAACCCCCACTTCGTCCGCAGCCACGATTTCCTCGGCGTCCAGGGCAGCAACCAAACCTGGCGCACCACAGAAGTCTTCGGCACCGGCTGGCCCTCCAGCGCCGGCGGCCGTCTCGTAGGCTCTCTCGTCAGCCTGCCCTACGCCCTCGCCGAAGCCGAACAAAACTTCCTCATCCCCACCCGAGAACAAGCCCTCATCTGGGGCGACCTCGTCCCTCAGATGATCCTCTCGGCCAAGGTCCCCCGCTACTGGCGTGTCACTCCATCCCAGATGCACTTCGCCGGTCTCCACTACCGCGCCGGCGAGTCTCTAATCGCCCAGTCCGCAGTCGACGACAACCTCCGCGCCAAAGTAATCTCAGCCCTCATGCGTTACGCACCACCCGCCCGCTCCGAAGCAGTAAATGCGTATCTCGAATCCGGTCGCGTCTCAGAAGCTCTCGATTTGGTTACTCCATCTGAGGCCTTCAACCTCGCCGCCCACGTCATCAACGCAAACGAGGCAGACCCCACATCTCCCTTCGTCGCCGAAATCAACCGCCTCAAACAAGCCATGCCCCAGGAGCTCTCAGTCACGGCCATCTCGCAAGCCTTCGGCACACCCAAGCCGACGCTAGCCAATTCCTACCAGCCGCAACTCCTCAGCCTCCGCACCTTCCCAACGCTCATGGGTTACTCCAGCCGCATCCTCGCCGAGAGCTGGGAATCCTCCAACATCTACTTCGCTTCCCTCGCCGACGAGCTCGGCATGAAGCCCACAGAGCTCAACATCCAGGTCCCCCTCTGGACCAAGCTCGCCGTTGAAAAGATCTTTGCCACTCACCTCGAAGATTGGCCCGCCCTCCTCCGCAGCCTCCGTCTCGTCGGCCAGGAAATGAGACAATCTACGAAACAAACCCAGCAAGGGAGCTTCTAATTTACCCATGCGCAAGTTCTTCGCATTAACCCTAATCGCAGCCGCCGTCCTCGGCATCACGCTTTACGCCCAGGACGCCATCTTCAAGGTGAAGGTCGACATGGTCGTCCTCAGCTTCACCGTCACAGACTCGAAGGGCAAGTACGTCAACGGCCTCAAGCACACAGACTTCCGCGTCCTCGAAGACGGCATCGTCCAGAAGATGTCCACCTTTGCTGAAGGCAACCGTCCTCCGATCCAGATCAACGAAGACGGCACCTCGAAGCCCCTCACCATCTCCGACAACACAGCCAAAGAAGGCGATCTCAAAGGGCCCTCCGACGCCTTCGTCGGCACCAACGTCTTCGTCCTCTTCGACACGTCCAACTACATGTACCGTAGCTTCGTCTACGCCTCCGACGCCATTGCCGACTTCGTCCGCGGCCTCGACAAAGCAGACTCAGTAGCTGTCTATACCTTCTCCAGAAACCTCACAAGAGCCGCAGACCTCACCCGAGACCGCAATTTCGCCATCGCCGGCCTCCGCAAAGCCGTAGCCGGAGACGATTCCGCCCTCTACAACGGCCTCCTGCTTTCCTTGCGCGACGCCGCCAAAGTCCCCGGCCGCAAAGTCGTCATCGTCTTCTCCAACGGCCCCGACAACGGCTCCATGGTAGCCCCCGACGACGTCCGCGCTGTAGCCGAAGACGAAGGCATACCGATCTACGTAATCTCAACCGCCGAAGTAAACAAAGACCCCATCTCCTCGGGCGTCTTCCGCCGCCTCGCCGGCCGCACCGGCGGCAAAGCCTACTTCGCCAAAACCTGGCAGAAGCAAGTCGAAGCCTTCGAATCAATCCGGGAAGACTTGGGCAACAGTTACACCATCACCTACTATCCGCAAACCAACCCCAACGAAGGTTTCCGGAAAATCGCCGTCGAAATCAAATCCGACGCCGCCAAAAAGCTGCGAGTCCGAGCCCGCCCAGGCTACCGTCCAAGAACTTCTTAAGAGCTTCGACGCAAGCACGATTTCGGCAATATCCTTGTTTTGTGAGGTAAATCAGCATGGATGGCCTCGGAATAATCATATTGGGCGCACTGGTCGCACCCATCGTCTTTCTCGTTTGCCTGGTGATACCGAGAATGCGTCCCTATGCGTTGGCAGGCCTTGTGTCGCCGTTTATTTCCAGCATTGTCTTCTTGCTTGGACTCTTTATCATCGCCGACATGAACCCGGCGATAGAATACGGGTCTGAGTACACTCCAAAGGGCACTGAACATGACCCGAATTTTTTCGCAGCTGCACTATTGCTGATCGCTGTTGCGGCAGCCTTTGCAGTTTCTTCAATTGTTTGCAATACCATTCAGAGTATGGCCATCGAAGCAGTCCGAGACATCTGGAAGAATCCGGGCCCGACTCGCATTGACTTGAAGTAAGCCATTTGGACTACCCTGCGGCCCCCGATTTGCGCGGGTCGCTCCACGGCTACAGACTAGGCCCCTTTTCCGTTTATCTTCTAGATTAGACTGAAGGTGAGCTTATGAGAATTCGCGTGATTGTCCACAAAGCGGAAGAGGGAGGCTTTTGGGCTGAAGTTCCCTCAATTCCCGGCTGCGCCACCCAAGGCGAATCCATGGAAGAAATCGAAGTCAACATACGTGAGGCAATTGAAGGTTGCCTTTCCGTTGAAATCGAGAAGCCGCTGCCTCAATTCGATGATCAGGTGATCGAACTAGCCCTGTGACACCCCTTTCAGGCAAGGAATTGGCAAAGCTGGTCGAAGCTAAAGGCTGGTCTTTTCTACGAGTCAATGGTAGTCACCACATCTACGGTAAA
>JAPKYY010000406.1 GCA_026394095.1 Acidobacteriota bacterium
TTGCATAGGCAAGCACGGCACCTGTTGCCCCAGCGCGCAGACTGGCTGCGAGATTCGGGGCGCTGCCGTTCAAAACCTGAAAGCCCGGCTTGACTGCCTTGAGGAGAGCCTGGACTTTGTCCATGTTGCCGCTGGATTCTTTGATCGCAATAATATTGGGGTGTTCGCTCAAAAGCGCTACTGTTTCGACCGAGATGTCGAGGCCGGTAGATTGCGGCCAATTGTAGATCATGAGCGGGATCTTCGACTGGTCGGCGACCGACCGGAAGTAAAGCGCCTGAGTCTCTAAATTGTTGAGGAGGTTCTTATAGTAGTGGGGCGTGCGAACCATGGCGCATTTATAGCCAAGATCTGCGGCGCTATTGGTAAGGTGGATGGTCTCGCGGACACTTTCAACACCGGTGCCGGCAATGAGGAGTTTTGTGGATGGAGTGTATTTGGCGACTTCTTCCCAAAGGTAGAGTTTCTCGGGTTCTGTGAGGTAAACCGATTCGCCAGTGGAGCCGCAAACTACATAGCCAGAGAGTGTGGTTAAATTCCACTTTTCGACGTTGGAGCGGATTTTGGCGGGGTAGATGTCGCCGGAGTGATTGAAGGGGGTGGGGATGGGCGGAAAGATGCCGCTAAGTTTGAGTTGTGGCATACTTCCCGCCCGGATAACTAGCCGACCTTTACGAAGGTGAAGAGGGCGAGCGACTCGATGAAGGCCAGACCGATGAGGAGCAGGGTCTGAATCTTGCCGGCTGCGCCGGGGTTACGAGCGATACCTTCTGCAGCTGAGGCGATTGCCTGGCCCTGACCGCGGCCGCAAAGACCGGCGGCGATTGCCATGGCGAAAGCCGGGAGCAGGATGCCCTTTTCACCGACCATCGGCTGGGCAGTACCCTGAGCGAAGATGGGAGCGGCGAAAGCGAGCAAGAAAAGAATCATCATTGCTTTGTTACGCATGTTGAAAAGTCTCCTTTATTAGACTTGGTTGAAATGGCCTGACAGGGGGTGGTTCCGTTGGTGCGTTGGGACGCCCAGGGCTCACACTGTTGGGCAAAACTGGTTTAGTGATCCTCGTGGGCGACGGCCATGCCGACGTATGCCATTGAAAGAATCATGAAAATGAAGGCTTGCAGGAAGCTGACGAAAGTATGGAGGCCCATCAGGATGGCAGGTGCTCCAATCGGGATCAGGTTCATGAAGGCGATGGTGACCTGTTCGCCGGCAAGCATGTTCGCAAAAAGACGAATCGTGAGGCTGACCGGACGGATCAAGTGAGAAATGATTTCGATTCCGAACATGAAGGGCGCAAGCCACCAGACAGGGCCCATGAAGTGCTTGATGTGGCCAACAATGCCCTGAGCCTTGATGCCGGCGCCGTTGTAGTAAAGGAAGGTCGCTACTGCAATTCCGAGCGGAACAGCGGGGGCCATCGTTGGGCTTTCAAAGGTGGGGATTACGCCGAGCAGGTTTGAGAAAAGGATAAACACAAAGCCACAATAATGACCAACATGGCGTTGTAGTTGGACCAGGGTTTGGCTGGATCGTGGGCATGCTGCCCTACGAGGGAAATCATGGCGTTGGCAGGGCCGGCGAGGTATTGGTTCAACAGCGCAGTGAACCAGAGTTCATGTTCGTGCATTCTTGTAAGACTCGATGAGGGCTTCAATTCCGATGGCCAGAATCGACAGGAAAATCCCAAAAAAGACTTCCAGCGAATGGCCCGGATAAACCTTAAGGATAGCAGACAGGGCGAGTGCGTACACAAGGAAGCGCACGACAAAGCCAAAGCCTTTGAGCCAGGAGGTACGGCCTTCGCCCAGCAGGTCTATGCCCCGCGCCAAAACCCAAAGGCTAAGGACGCTAATTCCGGCTGTTGACAAAAAGGCAAGCGCGCTATCGAGACCGCGCCAGATCGCAAAAACAGAAAAGCCAACACCTGCGAGGGCAGCAGCCACCTTTAGAATTTTATTGGATTTGATCTGGTATTCAGTCACGAGAGTTTCGTTCGAGGAGCTTCAGTTGTCGCATGATTTCGTATAAACCAAGGCCGAAGCCGAGCATCAGTCCAATGACATTTGCGAATTTCGTGCCGTAGTTCTGATCGATCCATTGTCCGGCATAATAGCCGCCGGCAATCGTGACAAGCAAGATAATCGGCAAATTCATGTAGGCGGCTGCTTTTCCCATGTGTCTCCTCTTATATATTGTGTACATGGCATTTCAAGCAACGCAGGCAGATCGCTACGACGCGATTGTAGTTGGCAGTGGCGCGACAGGCGGATGGGCCGCCAAGAAATTGACTTAGAGCGGGATGCGAGTGGCCCTGCTTGAAGCAGGCGGCAACGTCACCAAGAAGGACTATACGGAGCACACGCAGCCTTGGCAGTTGCCCTATTTGGGAATGTCGCCAAAAGTGCTCAAAGATCGTCCCATCCAGGGGACATGTTACGCCTGCAGTGAATACAATGCCAAGTGGTTTGTGAATGATCATGAGAACCCCTATACCCAGGACAAGCCATACAAATGGATCCGTATGCGGGTGCTGGGTGGCCGAAGCTTGAGCTGGGGGCGTCAAAGCTATCGAATGGGTGATATCGATTTCAAGGCAGCCTCAAAAGACGGCTACGGCGAAGACTGGCCGATTCAGTATTCCGATCTTGTGCCCTATTATGACGAAGTCGAGAAATACGTCGGAATCTCAGGAATGAGCGAGGGGCTCGATCATTTGCCCGACTCGATCTTCCAGCCAGCGATGGATTTTACCTGCACCGAAGCGCACTTGCGCCAGCAGGTGAAGGCGAAGATGGGCCGAGTTGTCACGATGGGCCGCGTGGCAATTCTCACGAAGCCGCTCAATGGGCGGCAGGCATGTCACTATTGCGGGCCTTGCGAGCGCGGTTGCGTTACGACAAGTTATTTCTCCTCGCCCTTTACGACGGTTGCCGACGCTATGAAGACGGGTCGAATGACCTTGCTGACGAATGCAGCGGCGGCGCGTGTTTTGATGCAGGACGGTGGTAAGGCTGACGGTGTCGAATACGTGGATACGAAGACTCGGGAGCTCAAGCGCGTTCGAGCCAAGGTGATTGTGCTGTGTGCGTCGACGCTTGAGTCGACTCGCCTTCTGATGAATTCGCAGATTTGCAACTCCTCCGGCGCCCTCGGCAAGTATCTGATGGATCACATTTATCAGGGCGGAGCTTCTGGCCTGATGCCGATGTTTGAGGCCAAGCCCTGGGCTGGTGCGCCCAAGCGCCCCAACGGAATCTACGTTCCCCGTTTCCGCAACATCAAAGAAAAGATGACCAACGGCTTCATCCGCGTCTACGGTTATCA
>JAPKYY010000692.1 GCA_026394095.1 Acidobacteriota bacterium
TCTCGAGCGTGTCCCCCAAACTGGCCACTCCAAACTCCACCCCGCAGAGCACCACACACAGCCCAACACCCCAAAACGCACGCCGCCGCCAGGCCAGTACCGGAGCCAGAATCACCCCCACGACGCCCCACGGCCGCAACCACTTCCAAACCGTCAACCCACCCGCCTGACTCCGTGCCGCAAAGCCGTCCTCGCGCCGCCGCCACCCCAGCCCCGCATCTGGCTGTACACCTGCAAACCGACGCCAGTCTTCAATCAGATACCCGGCTGTCGCCAGCGGGTGGGTCAGGTACCAGCGCGCAATCTTCTCCAGCGAAACTCGCTTCAAAAACTCCTCGCCCCAGGCCCGGTCCTCAATCGGCGAACCCGGGCTATAGGCATGCATTCCCTCGTATTTGCGGTAGCTCTCGTCGAGCCCCATCCGGTCTCCGGTCGCGGCGATTCTGTGGAAGGTCAGCGTAAACACCGGCACAGCCGCATACTGGCTGGTTGTCTCCCGCAGCATCCCGTACCCGAGCAGCCCGAAGAGCAGCGCCACCGCCACTACCCACCGGTGCCTCCACGCCACCACCAGCGCAGCCAGCGCGAACACAAAGGCCAGCGGCGCATGCTGGCTCTTGCTCATCAATACGCCCACTGCCGAAACCACTGCTGGCAAAGCCGCCCAGGAATACCCCCGCCCCCACCAAAGCAGCGAAGCCGCCAGCGAGATCGTAAACAGCAACGCCGCCGAGTCCATATAGAATCCCGGCAAATAGCAGATAGTGCTCGCATCAGCCAGCCACAAGGTCGCAAGTAGAAGCCCCGGCCAGTTCCCGCTCCGTGCCAGCGCCCAAAGCACCCACCAGGCAGCCACCCATAACCAAAGCAGCTTCACAGCGCCCACCATCAACAAACTGAAGCTCTGCTTGCCAAACAACAACCGGCTCAACTTCACCGCCGGCCAGGCAAATACATGCTCACTTGACGTCAGCGCACTGGCGTAAAAGTGCCGGTCGGCAAACTCATAGTCAGGGACGTAAAACTCACTCTCCCCCACGCCCCACCCCACCACCGGAGCCAGTTTGTAGTAGCCCGATACCTTCGAGTAGTCCCCGTTATTGGAGATCCCAAGCACCGGCCGGCCAAAGATCTGCCAGCTTGTCGCAGCGACAATCAGCAGCCAGGCCGCCAGGGCGACAAGCTTGGGTGAACGTACTTCCATCAACTTGTGATTGTAGATCTTGCGATACCATGCACTCCACGGCATGAGTCTTCAACTTCACATCATCGACTGGATCGTCCTCATCGGATACCTTGTCATCGTCGCTGCCATCGGCATCATTGCCGGGCGTTACGTGCGTGGCACAGAAAGCTACTTCCTCGGCAACCGCGGATTCAATCGCTGGCTCATGATCGGCCAAAGCTTCGGCATCGGCACCCACGCAGAAATGCCCGTTTCCCTGGCCGGAGCCGTCTATACCAGCGGCTTCTCCGGCATCTGGTTCCAGTGGAAGAATCTCTTCGCCACGCCCTTCTACTGGCTCATCGCGCCCCTCTTCCGCCGGATGCGCCGCACTACCATTGGCGAAGTCGTCGAAGACCGCTACGGCCCCTGGATGGGCGTCATCTACACTGCCTTCGCCCTCATCTACTTCACAATCAACATGGCCTCGATGCTTAAGGGCGCGGGTAAAGTGATCAGCCAGGCCACCGGCGGTGCCGTTTCCTCCAACGAGATCGTCCTCTGGATGACGGTGATCTTTCTGCTCTACAGCTTCATCGGCGGATTGCTGGCCAGCGCCTGGACAGACTTCTTCCAAGGCTTCCTCATTATCGCCCTCTCGTTTATGCTGATCCCCTTGGGCTGGAGCCAGGTCGGCGGCCTCACCGGCATGAAACAAAGCCTCGCCCCGCACTTCTTCTCACTGGCCACCCCCAACGGCATCGGCGTCTGGTTCATCTTCCTGCTCACTCTGAATGGCCTGATCGGAATCATTTCCCAACCCCATCAGCTTGCTGCCGTCGGCACTGGTAAAGACGAACGCGCATGCCGCAACGGCATGTTTCATGGCAACTTCGTCAAACGTATTTGCACCATCGGCTGGGCCATGGTTGGTCTTATTGTCGCTGCCCTCGCCGTCAACCCCAACTCCGGGTTCGGCCGCCTCGAAGACCCCGAAGACGCATTCGGCCTTGCCTGCCGCCACCTCCTCTTCCCAGGCGGCCTCGGCCTTATGCTCGCCAGCATCCTCGCCGCCAATATGAGCACATGCTCGGCCTTCATGGTCGACTCCGGCGCCCTCTTCACCAAGAACCTCTACCAGCGCTTCTTTCGCAGCGAAGCCAGCGACACGCACTACCTATGGGCCGGCCGGATCAGTGGCCTCGTCCTCTCCTTGCTCGGCATCCTCTACGCCCTCTTTCTGGTCGATCGCGTGCTCTACTCGTTCCTACTCACAGAAACGATGGCCACCTACATGGGCATCAGCATCTTCGGTGGCATTCTCTGGCGTCGTGCCAATCGCTGGGGCGCTGCCGCGAGTCTCTTCGTTCCTCTGGTAGTGAACTTCGCCCTCATGGCCACCAGCGGA
>JAPKYY010000900.1 GCA_026394095.1 Acidobacteriota bacterium
CATCCCCCACCTTTAGCTTCAACATGTCGCTCAAGAGCATATTGGGCCCTCGCAGCCGGCTGTCGAGTTCCACCTTCGAATTGCGCACCCGGCTGTAAATGCGGCGGGTATCTTCTTCAGTGCTCTCCGTCTTGCGGATAGTCCATTGGTCGGCAAATTTGTGGCTCAGCATCTTGATGATGATTGAGGGAATCCCGATATTCATCATGCCGCTTACTTCGCCGATGCGGATTTCAATCGACACCGCCACAATCGCCTCATTCGGAGCCAGAATCTGCATCAACTGCGGCTCGGTCTCATAGCCGGCAATCTGGAAGTCAATAGCGGCAATGCCCTTCCAGGCCTCCTTAAGGTCGCGCAGCATCAGCTTGAAGATGCTCTCAAGAATCGACTGCTCAATTTCGGTGACTTCACGCTCCATCTTGGTCAGCGTGTTCACCGATCCACCCAACAACATCTCAAGCATAGGAAAAATCATCGTCGGGTTCAGTTCGAGCAGACAATTGCTGTCAAATGGCTGGGCGTCCACTGTCGCCACTACCGTCGGCGACGGCAATACCTGCTGAAACTCGGTAAATGAAAGCTGTTCGACACTGACCAGATTTACCACTACGTAAGCACGCAGATATGCCGATAAGCTACTGGCGAGGGAGCGGGAAAACGCTTCATGCAGCACATAGATGGAACGCAATTGATCTTTGGCGATCCGGTCGGGTCGCCTGAAGTTATAAGGCTGCGCCCTGCGGGCCAATTCCGTTCGACGAGCATTTGCGCTCGTCTGTTGGAACATATTATCGATTTCATTTTGGGAAAGGACACGTGCCGACATCAAAAGAAGTATCGACCTCACTTCCCCCTCCCATGAGTAGGCCCATTGTTAATCTAGAGGTAGGGTGAAGACCTTTCATGTTCAGAATTTCGGATGCCGGGCCTCTCAAGCCGACGGAGCCGCACTTGAAGCAAGCCTCGCTGAAAAAGGCCTGACCCAGAGTGCAACGCCGGACCTGATCGTGTTCAACACCTGCACGGTTACGGCCTCTGCCGATCAGGACTTGCGTTACCTGATCCGCCGCACAAAACGGGAAAACCCGGATGCCCGCATTCTGGTTACCGGCTGCTACGCCCAACGCTCGGCTGACGAGATTGCTGCCCTTGATGGCGTCAATTGGGTTGTCGGTAACTCCCACAAAGGCAGCATTGGCGACATCGTCACAGAAAACCCCACGCCGTATCACGCGGAAATCCACGTCGGAAACATCCTTGACCAGAACGAATTCTTCACCGCCCCAGTGGAAGGCCCGGCTGGAGATCGCGCTCGCCCAAATCTGAAAATCCAGGACGGCTGCAACAACCGTTGTTCGTTTTGCATCATCCCGAGCGTGCGTGGGAAATCCCGCTCGGCACAACCGGAATGGGTACTGTCTGAGACCGAGAGACTAGCCCGAAGCGGATATCCCGAAATTGTCCTCACCGGAATCAATCTGGGCCGTTGGGGACGCGAATGGGGTGAAGGCCGCAAGCTGCCCGACCTGCTGCGGCGGATGCTTGCTGAAACGTCGATTCAAAGCATCCGCCTCTCGAGTGTCGAGCCGATGGATTTCTCAAACGACTTGCTGGAGCTAATGGCCTCCACCGGCCGCATCGCCAAACACGTACATGCACCGCTACAGAGCGGAAGCGATGCGGTGCTGCGCCGGATGCATCGTAAGTACCGCCCGAGGCACTATGAGGACCGGCTTCGTCTGGCGCGGCAGTTGATGCCACAGGCGGCCATTGGCGCCGACGTTATGGTTGGTTTTCCAGGCGAGACCGACGAAGAATTCGAAGAAAGCAGAGCCTTCATTGAAGCCATGCCTCTTACCTATCTGCATGTCTTCACCTACTCTGAGCGCCCAGGCACCAAAGCGGCAGAGATGGCAACTCCGGTACCGATGGAAATACGCCGCGAGCGCAATCGCATCCTGCAGGAACTCAGCAGCCTCAAGACACACCAATTCCATCTGAGCCTGCTCGGGAAGCGATTCTCCGCCGTCACGATCAGCAATCAAGGCACAGCTCTCACTACAAACTATGTCCGGGTGCAGTTAAATGAGGTGAGGCCGGCAAGCCAGTGGATCGAAGTGGAACTGGGTGCGATTAGCAGCCGGGGCGTACGCGAAGCGAATCCTTTGTTGGTGCTGGCTTAAACTTCGCGTCGATTCTCAAGGCTCTTGAGCATCGTTACTTCGTCAGCAAAATCGAGATCCGACCCGACCGGGATTCCCATCGCAATCCGGGTCACTTTGAGCCCCAGTGGCTTCAAAAGTCTGCCCAGATAAGCAGCCGTGGCTTCCCCTTCTACGGTGGGGTTGGTTGCCAGGATGATTTCTTCAATCCCTGGGTCAGAAAGACGTTCCAGCAAGCCTTTGATCTTGAGTTGTTCAGGGCCAATGCCACGCAACGGCGAGATCGCCCAATGCAACACGTGATAGAGGCCGTCGAATGAACGCGTAGTCTCAATCGGAATCACATTGTGCGGGTCTTCCACCACACAAATGAACTTGCGATTGCGATGCGGTAAGAAAAAAAAAAGCAAAGCTAAGAGCTGCTGATGTTGTTGCAGACCGAGCAAAGTGTGAGGTTATCTTTGACATCAATCAGAGCCTGACTCAGGCGCAGTGCGCTCTCCCGGGGAGACCGCATGACATGAAATGCCAGCCGCTGAGCAGACTTCTGCCCTATCCCGGGAAGCCTTTTGAATTCGGCGATCAGTCTTTCGAGGGGCTCTGCGAAATCAGGCATTAGAACATGCCAGGCGGCAGGCCCATGCCTCCCAGCATGGCCCCTGTCTTCTTGGAAGTTTCGTCGTCTACCTTCTTGGCCGCTTCGTTGAACGCAGCCATCACAAGATCCTGAAGCATCTCAACGTCGCCGGCAACTTCCGGGTCGATCTTCACTTCCAGCACGCGCTTCTGGCCATCCATCTTCACGTTGATGGTGCCGCCGCCAGCGCCCGCTTCCACGCGGATCGCTGCGATTTCCTGCTGCAAGCGCTCCTGCATTACTTGCGCCTGCTTCATCATGTTTTGCATGTTGCCTGGTAGTTTCATGATTGGTGCCTAACTATTCCTGATTTGACAAGTCTCTCACGCCGCGCACGACGGCATCCTTGAAGATCTCGCGATAGCGCTGGACCTGAGGATTCTCAAGCGCCCGCTCTCGAGTCGCCTCGTCGTCCTGACTCGGCTTTGGCGCTGCCGGCTTGGCTTCGACGATCGAATCGTCCTGCACAACTTCAATCCGCGCCATGCGGCCGAGGACAGCGGTCAACGCAGCCGCGATATCACGCGATTGCAGCGGCCTCACAAACTCGCGGGGAGCCAAAAACTTTACGGCCCCAGCCGATTCCATCACCCGCGCGTTCTGCACTGCGTCAGCCGAGAACTTCTTCTTCTGTTCATTGAGGTGAGCGAGCAAGCGCTCCTTCAGCGGGGAATCCTCGGAAATTGCAGGAGCGGGCGCAGCCTTCGCTTCAACTTTTGCTTCTACTTTGGGCTCTACCTTGGGTTCTGCCTTGGCTTCTGCCTTAGGCTCTACGCTAACCCGTAAATTCGCTCGTTCCCGCGGTGCAGCCGCCGCAGCACTCAAAGCCACCGGCCTCGACTGAGGCAGACTCGCCAGCACTTCTTCAATCGCAGTCAGCTTGCCAGCCTGCACCATCCGAATCAAACCCAACTCCATGTGCAATCGAGGCTGCAGAGAATGCTGCAAATCCCGAAACAAATCAAGTGTCAACTGCAGATACCGGGTGAGATCGTGTTCTGAGAAATTCTCAGCAGTTTCAACCATCCGCTTGATTTCAGACGGTGATGCAGCGATCAATCTCGTATTCGGGCCAGTTACTTTGGCAACCAGCAAATTCCGGAAGTACCGGGCCAACTCACGGCAGAAATGCTGCAGGCTCTGGCCAGATCGCTCGAGTTCCATCACAATTTCAAGCATCCGCGCCGAGTCCTGTTTGATCAAGGCTTGCGATACGTCCCCAAGGGAATCAATTCCAAAAATCCCCAACAACTGGCGTACTTCTGTCGCCTTAAGCGTCGTTCCGCAACAGGCAATCGCCTGATCGAGCGCAGAAAGAGAATCGCGAACACTTCCCTCGCCGGTCTGCGCCAACACAGCGAGCGCATCATCATCAGCATCGATGCCTTCCTGCTTGCAGATGTAGCGCATCCGCTCCATCACCTCAGCAAACTCGACCGACCGGAAACTGAACTGCTGGCAGCGGGAAGCGATCGTGACCGGAATCTTGTGCGTCTCTGTCGTACAAAGAATGAACACCGCCCATTCCGGCGGCTCTTCCAATGTTTTCAGCAGCGCATTGAAGGCTTCCGTCGTGATCTGGTGCGCTTCGTCGATAATAAAAACCTTATAGCGGTCACGCGACGGGCGGAAGCGAACATTCTCGCGCAATTCGCGCATTTCATTGATGCCGCGATTGGACGCAGCGTCGATTTCGATCACATCAATCGCGTTGCCCTGAACCACTTCGATACAGGAGGAGCATTTGCCGCAGGGGTTGGCCGTTGGGCCCTCTACACAGTTGAGGCAGCGGGCCATAATGCGGGCTACAGTGGTTTTGCCAGTTCCGCGTTGTCCGGCAAAAATGTAGCCGTGGGCAATCCTTTTTTGAGTGATTGCGTTATCGAGCGTGTGTTTGACATGCTCTTGACCAATCAGCTCATCAAAATCGCTGGGACGATACTTGCGGGCGATAACCTGATAGGACATTGTGTGAGGCTATATTAACTTATAGTTATGCTAGACTCCGGGTGATCCGCGGCACACGAGCTAAACCACTACCGTTGCTTCCTTCCGGACCTGGCGGGGTTTGCGGCCGTTCATTGCACGGAGCCCAAAGCCTAGCAATTGTTTAGTTTAGCACTCGGTTTTGCTACAGACTTTGACTTGAAAGAATTTATTGAAGCAATGATGCTTCACCGGCCCCATGATTCGAGGTTTTGAACCTTTCCGTTTCCTGAGCTCAGCCTCCCGGCTGATCCGGGGCCTCATATTCACGCTTTCGGTCGTGGTTCTTTCAGCTTCGTTTCTCGTCTGCGCAGCAGACGATGACGGCATCGATTACAGCCCACGGCGCACCCACCGGCAGTCTCGCCACAGGGTCTCTGTCGGCACCACCCATAGCAATTCAGGCAATCACGCAACAGCATCAAAATCTTCGGCCTTTGCTGGAGGCCTTCCCGCACTTGCTGCCAGCCTACGTTTTCCTCTGGTTTGCCAGTATCGCTTTTTGCAGTTAGAGGCTCTTGCTGCGCACAAACCAGAAGTGATCGCAGATTCTGCACTTCCCCGCCCGCCCCCCGCCTTGGCCTAGCCTAAACCCTAATTCGAAGACATTTTTGATTCTTAAGCAGCCACACGTGTATGTGGCCTTTGGGGCGCTGCCGGAAGCAGCAGGAAAGAGCATTCCATGAACGAATTAACAAAAGGCGTTTTGCGTTTTGAACAGAAGATCTAGCCCGAACGCAAGGAGTTCTTCGACAAACTGATTGCACGCCAGTATCCACGCGCGCTATTCATCACCTGTTCAGATTCTCGTGTAGTGCCCAACATGATTACGGATTCCGAACCAGGCGATCTATTCACGATCCGCAACGCAGGCAACATCGTCCCTCCCTACGGTGAGGCGATGGGAGGCGTGTCGGCAACCATCGAATATGCCGTCATGGTGCTGGGAGTCAAGGCCATAATCATTTGCGGCCATACGCATTGCGGCGCAATGGACGCTGCCATGCATCCCGAACAGACCGTTCACATGCCAATCGTTCGAAGCTGGCTCAATCATTGCGAAAGCGCTCGCCGTGTTGTCGTCAGCAACGAAAAGCTGACTCCGGAGGAAAGGGCGCACGCGATGGTGGAAGAAAACGTCCTTGCCCAGCTCGACCACTTGCGAACGCATCCCAGCGTAGCTGCCGCCCTCGCCGCTGGCAAAATAGACATTTATGGGTGGGTCTTCGATATTGCAGAAGGCCATCTCTTTTCCTTCGATGGCGATCAGGGCGAATTTGTACCGATGGGCGAAGATCACATTCCGAGCGCGACGCCCAAACGCAGAAGACGGAATTAGTGCGCAAAAACCTCTCGAAGGACCTGCTTTCCAGTTTTGTCGTTTTCCTGGTTGCCCTCCCTTTATGCATTGGCGTTGCTGTCGCCTCTGGCATGCCTCCAGAAACGGGACTCATCACTGGAATCGTAGGAGGATTGCTCGTCGGCCTGATCTCGGGTTCACCATTGCAGGTCAGCGGGCCCGCAGCAGGGCTTGTCGTTCTTGTTTTTGAACTCCATCAGGAACACGAAATGGCTGCCCTCGGCTTGATTCTGATGATGGCAGGGCTCCTGCAGGTAGGGTTGGGGCTCCTCAAAGCAGGGCAATGGTTCCGTGCCATTTCCCCGGCGGTAGTTTACGGCATGCTTGCTGGCATTGGCGTTCTGATCATGGCGGGACAGTTCCACGTAGTAGTTGACGACACCCCAAAAGGCACTGGCATCAAGAACATCATGTCCATCCCTGAGGCCATCTTCAACGGCATCTTTCCTCTTGATGGCAGCCCCCACGAAATGGCGGCTCTCATCGGGCTACTCACCGTGGCCGTGATTCTCGGCTGGAACAAGTTTCGTCCCGAGGGCCTAAAATTCCTTCCTGGTCCCCTGATGGGTTTACTTGCGGCAGCCATCGCCAGTTTTTTCTACAGCCTTGAAATCAAACACGTCAATGTCCCGGATAACTTGATCGGCAACCTAAGTCTGACGGGCTTTCAAAGCCTGAGTGGTCTAGCCAACCTGAAATATTGGGCCGAAGCTGCTGCTCTCGCCTTCATCGCCAGTGCCGAAACCCTACTGAGCGCAGCAGCAGTCGACAAGATGACCGCAGCGACAGGCCGCAGAGAACTGCGAACCAATTACGACCGTGAACTCATGGCTCAGGGCGCTGGCAACCTATTATGTGGAGC
>JAPKYY010000272.1 GCA_026394095.1 Acidobacteriota bacterium
GTCTCGAGTTTTTGGCCTTGAGCGGAGAGGCCAAAGGCGAACAGAATCGAGATGAGGGGATGCCGACACACTGAGCTCGATGATAAAATAAAAAAGTTGGGCCACCCTAGCTCAGTTGGTAGAGCGACTGATTCGTAATCAGTAGGTCGCCGGTTCGATTCCGGCGGGTGGCTCCATACAAGTCTTTCGTATTGGGCAAGATTCGCACTATGCCCAATACTGTGGCCACCCCTCACCCTTTCGACTGCTGCGAAGCTTTGTTCTTCGCTCACATGAACATATCGTTGGGTGGTCAATGCCCTCCCAAAGACATCAATTGAAATGGTTCTAGCCCCCCCGGCCCAGCCATTGCATACCCCGCCTACACCGAGATGTACAGATTCACTAAAACACGCCCCGTGTTGTACGTCGCTCGGTATCTTCCATCATTCGGCTGCTCGTTGATGTGTCCCGTCCACGGATCCAGAAATGTAACATGGCTCGGCACGCAACGGCCTACCACAACAAAGTGCGCACCCGGCCCATTCCATTTCACAAACGAAATTGCCGGCTTGTTATAGGCAATCTTGTTGGCTACTACCGCGATCTGCCCCCCATTGTTGTGTTGCACCTCCACCTTGAGTCCCTCGTTCCGCAACGCTGTAGCCAACTGCCCATAAAACAACCCAAAATTGGCGAACGTCGCCCCCATCGAGTTTTGGTTGCTGCCATGGCTGTTCGGGTCAAATGTCATCGGGGCAGCCGGAGCCGACGCTGCCGCACCCAATGAGGTGTTCACTGCTCCAAGATAGATCCGTCGCGCCAACTCAAACTCTTCTTCAGCAAAACTCATCTGACGCGCAATGCCCCGCGCCATCCACGCCGAGGCCACCCCGCAGCTGGATTGCTGTTGCTGCTGCCAAATTTGATAAACTCTCCCGCCTCTTCCCGTCTCGATGTTGATCATTACTCGCCTCCTGCGATTAAAGATATCATCGCAACTGGCTTATCGATTCCCAATCAGTAGGTCGCCGGTTCGATCCCAGCGGGTGGCTCCAATTCAGATCCATGCCATTGCAAGTCGCCTCAGGCGACTTTCGTTTTTTTGGGCTCTGCTCGATTTACCGATTAAGATCGGTCTTCGATGGGTTCAAAAGAGATCTTGAGGCGAGTATCCGTAGAAGCGGCGAAGCGTTCAAGGATTTGAACTGTGGCGCGAGTTTCGCCGCTCTCCAGGCGATTGATGGCCGAAATCGTGGTCTTCATCCGGTGAGCAAGCTGCTCCTGGGTGAGCCCGGCGGCTTTGCGGGCTTCAATCATGGCGATGGCCACTTCGCGGTCAGGCTCTGCGTCTTCAGCGGCCTGGATCGGCGCTTTGTCTTTGAGCCATTTTTCCGACAGTTTATTGGGTTTTGACAAGTTTTACAGTCTGTTAGCGGGGATCTTCGTCCAGAGAGATCTTCAGGGCCTTGAGAAACTTCGTGTCCTGATTGTTCCAACTGATCTTGCCGGTAGCCTCGAAGTTGTCGGGGATCTCGGGATGATCGTCATTTTCGTCTTCGCGTTTGTTGAAGCCAATCGTCGCTTCCAGAACAAGGAAAACGTCGTAGCCGGCGCGTTTGATGTCGCCAATCGCAGCAGCGATCCGATCAGAGTCTGAGAGCGACTCGTTGATAGCATTGCCGAGCTCTTGCATTAGGTCTTTTAGGTTCTCGTCCATGCGCCTTTACCAGTCACAGAATACCATTCACTCTTATCGAACGCTCACAGCTTTGTTAGCATGAAACTTGCAGTGACATGAAACGATTTTTGCAGGCCTTTATGCCCGGTGTGATCAAGCCGCTCCATATTCTGTGGAATGAGCTGATCGGGTTCTTTTTTGCGGTGTTCGCCATTGTGATCCTGGGAAGCCTGGTAAAGGGCATCTACGACTTCAAAGGCGATAGCGATAGCCTGGGACGCCTGGCACTCATGGCATTTGCATTTATCGTGATGGCCTACTACGGCCTTCAGAGTTTTTTCAAGGCGCGCAAGATCGGCCGGAGCTAGGCTATGAAGGCTGGGGAATATCCTTACACTCGTGGGATCTACTCCGGGATGTACCGCTCGCGCTTGTGGACGATGCGGCAATATGCAGGATTCGGCTCAGCCGAAGAATCCAATGCCCGTTACCGTTATTTGCTCTCCCAGGGCACAACAGGGCTCTCAGTAGCTTTCGATTTACCAACACAAATGGGAATGGATGCCGATCATCCGCTGGCAATGGGCGAAGTGGGCCGTGTCGGAGTATCAATTTGTTCACTCGCCGACATGGAGCGCTTGTTTGCCGGGATCTCTCTAGGGGAGATCACCACCTCAATGACGATCAATTCGACGGCAGCTACTCTGCTGGCCTATTACGTGTTGGTAGCTGAGGGGCAAGGGGCAAACGTCAAGAAGCTCAGCGGAACAATCCAGAACGACATTCTCAAGGAATACATTGCCCGCGGAACCTACATCTATCCGGTCCGGCCGGCGATGCGGTTGATTACCGACATCTTTGCCTGGGCAAGCAAAGAGTTGCCGGAGTGGAACACGATCTCGATCAGCGGCTATCACATCCGCGAGGCAGGTTCAACAGCAGCTCAGGAGATCGCCTTCACGCTGGCCGATGCTGTGGCTTATGTCGAAGCTGCGATCGATGTCGGCTTGACGGTAGATTCATTTGCGCCCCGTTTGAGTTTCTTCTTCAATGCCCACAATGATTTTTTTGAGGAGATTGCAAAGTTCCGGGCAGCACGGCGCCTCTGGGCACGCCTGATGAAGGATCGCTTTATGGCAAAGGATCCAAGATCGATGATGCTGCGCTTTCACACTCAGACAGCTGGGTCGACACTGACGGCGCAGCAACCGGATGTGAATGTAGTAAGAGTTGCCTTGCAGGCGATGGCAGCGGTAATGGGTGGGACACAGAGCCTGCACACAAACGGAATGGATGAGGCACTCGGCTTACCAACGGCAGATGCGGCCCGGGTGGCGTTGCGCACCCAGCAAGTGATCGCCTACGAGAGCGGCGTAACGGCAGAGCCAGATCCGATGGGTGGCTCCTATCACGTAGAAGCACTAACGGATCGGCTGGAAGAAGAAGCGCAGGACTATCTCGCACGTATCGATGCGATGGGCGGCACCATTGCCGCCATTGAGAGTGGCTACATTCAGGGCGAGATCCAGAATGCAGCCTACGAATATCAGAAGCGGGTAGAGAGCGGCAAGACCATTGTCGTAGGCGTGAACCAGTTTCAGGTGGAGGGTGGAGAGGCTACTCCTGTCTTCCAGATCCATCCGGAAGTGGAAGCGGATCAGGTGTCGCGCTTGCGCCAGTTGCGGGCAAGTCGTGATGCGGAAGCCTGGAAGTTGAGCCTTGAGGAGTTGAAGCAGGCAGCAGTAGATGGCACGAATTTAATGCCGAGGATCTTGAATTCGGCGCGCGCATTCGCTACTGTGGGGGAAATTTCAGATACGTTACGAAACGTGTTTGGAGAATATCGAGAGAGCGCTTCTGAATCCTGAATACAAGGGAAAGGGTGAATCCAGAAGCGCTCTCCGTCTCTCTCTATTGATAAGACGAACGAGATTGGCGAGTGTTAAGTTCCATCTCCAGTTTATTTTTCGGGTATTTGGGATGGGCAGGATCGAGTTGGGGCCAAGCGGGAGTTTGCCTGCCGAATGGCAGGAATGAGGGATGATGTTAGGTGATGGCAGTCGTAGCAAAACGCATACCGGTCACTGAAGACGCCTACTTCGAGATGTTAGAGAAGAGCGACGTCAAGTTGGAGTATTGGGCGGGGACCGTGGTGGGGATGGCCGGTGCCTCCGATGAGCATTGTGATATTGAAATGAACCTGACCGGTGCAATTCTTCCGCAGTTGAAGGGTTCGGAATGCAAAGCTCGCAGCGGTAATCAGGCGGTCTTCGTTGCGTCTCGAAATGCCTACGTGTTTCCGGATCTCAGTGTGACTTGCGGCAAGATGGAGAGGGTTGAGCGGAAGGGAATTAGCTGTCTACTCAACCCAACCGTGATCTTTGAAGTGCTATCCCCCAGCACTTCTTCAAGAGATGAGACTGAAAAGTTGTTCGCCTACACATCGCTTCGAAGCGTTCGCGAATATGTACTCGTTTACGCGGACCGGTACTGCGTAAAAGTTCACGCTAGAATTCAGCCAGACGAGATGTGGAAGACAAGTCTATACGAAGAACTGGACGCCGTATTTGCTTTGGCGAGTTGCGGAGTGGAGCTCAGTCTGACTCAGATCTATGAGGCAATCTCCTTCTCAGAACATCCCGAGAATGGCATTGGCCAGTAAGGACCCGAGAGCAAGCGGGATTAGCCGCTTCCAGCCAAGGTCCATCAACTGGTCGTAGCGAAGTCGCGGCCAGGTCGCACGAAACCAGACCAGAACATAAAAAACCGCACTGATCTTGAAGAAAAACCAGAAGGGCGCGCTCACCAGGCTGGCCACAGCAGGAATCAGAAAAACCACTGCGGTAAGGCCCAGCAGAACTGTAAACGGCCATAATTTCATCCGCCAGCAACCGTAAGCACTGGCAGCAAAAAGCGCAAACGGAAACAACGCATCACTTGGGTATGCAAGCCACTCAATGTTTGGGAATGGCCGCAGCCAGCCTCCAAAAAAGAGTGTCACTGCAACGCTGCAAATGATGAATATGTTCGTGTACTCAGACAGCATATAGATGCCCCAGCGAAAGCCTGAATATTCTGTGTGATATCCGGCGACGATTTCGCTCTCGGCTTCAGGTAGGTCAAATGGGGCTCGATTGATCTCGGCAACTGCTGCAATCAGGAAGATAAAGAAGCTCAGCAGCATCGCACCGTAATTACCAAAGATGAACCAGATTCGTTGCTGAAATTGCGCGTGTACGATGCCGGTCATCGAAAGCGTCCCGGCCAGCATCACAGCGGTGATGATAGCGAGGCCAAGCGCCACTTCGTAGCTGATCAGCTGCGCGGCGCCGCGCAGAGCACCAAGCAGCGAATAGTTGCTGTTCGAGGCCCAGCCACCAAGGATGATTCCGAAGACTCCGACAGCGGCAAGCGCCGAGATCAGAAGGATGCCAACATTCACGTCTGCCACATGCACTGTGCTCGTTATCGGGATCACAGCAAAACTGGCAAAGGCCGTGGCCAGGCTGATCACCGGGGCGAGATAGAAGAGAAATTTGTCAGCGTCTTTGGGAACAAGATCTTCTTTAAGCAAGAGCTTGATGGCATCAGCAATCGGCTGAAGCAGGCCGTGTGGCCCAACCCGCATGGGCCCGAGACGCGCCTGAAAATCGGCCAAAAGCTTGCGTTCCACCAACACGAGATAGCCAACAACCAGCGGGAAGGCAGCTGTGAAAGTGATAGCGATGATGTAAGGCAGAAGCTGTTCGATCATCGAATAGCACTCCTGGCCCAGACGAGAACAGGTTCAGGGTTGATTCCGAGGGCGAGGCTCAAGATGGCCGTAAGGCCTACAGCCGCGCGCCAGCCTGTGCTCATTGTGACGGCATTGCTTGCATCTTCCGGCTTCTGTGTCATTTCACGAACGATACGGAAGTAGTAGTAAAGCGAAACAGCAACGTACAGGGCGGCAACCACGGCGATCCAGTATTGACGCGCCTGGATCAGCGAAAGAAAGACCAGATACTTGGCCATAAAGCCAGCTGTGGGGGGCAACCCGGCAAGTGAAACAAGCAGGATGATCATCATCAGCGCTACACCAGGATTCCGGTAGAGCAGACCTTTAAAATCACTAACCCCATCGCGGCTAAGCCCGGCAATTAACAGGAAGGCCCCGGTGGTCATGATCGTGTATACGAGCAGATAAAGCAGGATGGCTTCGATGCCGGTTTGGTTGCCAGCCACGAGGCCGAGCAATATATAGCCAACGTGTCCAATACTCGAGTAGGCCAGCATTCGCTTGGCACTCGATTGGGTAATGGCAGCAATGTTGCCGACACTAAGACTGGCAATAGCTGCAAACGTAATAACGGCTTCCCAGGAGGGGCGGAATTCGTGCAGCGGCCCCAGCAGCAAACGCAATAGCAGGCCGAGGCTGGCAGCCTTGCTCGCAGTGGCCAGAAACGCGGTGACAGGCGTGGGGGCACCTTCGTAAGCATCAGGCGCCCACATATGCAGTGGCGCAGCCGCAACCTTGAACAACAACCCAACAACGATGGGGATCACCGCAAGAAGAATCAAAGGATCATTCGGCACGCGGTTGCTCAGCATCGCTGTGATGCGCAGATAGTGCGTGGAGCCCGTCAGGCCGTAAAGGATCGAGAAGCCATAGAGCAGCAGGCCGCTTGAGAATGCCCCAAGAAGCAAATATTTGAGCGCAGCTTCGTTCGAGCGCGGATTGGTTCGGAAATAGCCCGTCAGCGTGTAGAAAGAAATGGCCGTGATCTCAAGACCGATAAAGACTGTGATCAGTTCAGTGCCGGAAATCATAAGGTACATGCCAGCCTGGGCCAGCAGGATGAGCGAGTAGAATTCAGGATGGTCTTCGTCCTTCGATTCGAGATAACGATACGCCCCAATAGCTGCAAGTAATCCAGCCAGGAGGCAGACTGCATTGAGAAAGAGGCCGAAGCGGTCGACAAGGATTGCGCCTTGAAAGCCTGCTAACCCGACGAAATCGGATTGTCGCCAGAGGCCGATCGCAGCAAGACCTTCCCCAATGCTCAGAAAGACCACATAGATGCGGCTCGATTCAAAGCGCATCAGCAGCAGCGCGCACCCGAAGAGGGCGAAGATAAGAGCCGGAAGTATCGAGAAGAAATCGTTGACCTGCATTTAGGGGTGCAGCCTTTCGACGATTTTCTCGACAGGTTCCGCGATGATCTGGAAATAGTATGTGGGCTTTACCCCAATCCAGATTGCCCAGACAATCAGCGGAGAGGCGATCAGCCACTCGCGGAACCCAAGATCAGGCAAGTTTTCGTTGGCTTCGTT
>JAPKYY010000868.1 GCA_026394095.1 Acidobacteriota bacterium
TATGTGCCGGTGTTGTTGGGGTTGATTCCGGATACCAGTATCGGGCTGCCGGAATCACAGTTGGCGCGGCCTGATTCGGGTGGGAATTACTACTATCCGCCGGATGATCCGCGGTTCTCTGAGGTGCAGGCTTATTACGGGATCACGCGCGCGGCAGACTATATTCGCGGGCTGGGGTATTCCGGATTGAACCGGCAATTCGATGTTGTGGTGCAGTATGTCGATCTTGAAAGTCCCTATGATGTGAATGCGTTTTTCAGCCCGGTACTGTTTAGCAACCGGGGTGGGATTGTGATGCAATCGAACCTTCTGGGGGCGGATACGACGCTCGATTCGAGCATCATCTTCCATGAGTATGGGCATGCGACGGTACACGGGATCGTGGGGACGCTGAATAGCTCCAAAGAGTTTGGGGCGGTGAACGAGGCGTTTGCGGATTATTTTGCGGGGAGCTTTCTGAATACGCCGGCGATCGGGGAATACTTTCCTTATCTGAGCCCTTCGCCCAATTTTCTAACGCGGCAAACGTATCTGAGGACGATGGATAACCAGACCTTCTATCCTGACTTTATTCAGGGTGAGCCTCACGGAGATTCCTTGATGTTCAGCGCCGCTTTGTGGGAGATCAGGCAGGCACTGGGCCACGCAGGATGACTTTCGGATCACGGTGCCGCGTGGTGTGACAGGCATGCAGGTGCAGGTGGAGGCCTCGGGGCCAGTGAGGGCATTTATACGGTTCCGCTCGCCGGTGGATATCGATGGGGGCAATATTGTTAGCGATTATTTTGTCGGTGATGGGCGGAGCCTGAACGGAACGGTGAGCCTGTCGAGCACGCCGGAGTTGCAGGCGGGTGAGTATTACTTCAACGTGGCGAACACGACGTCGACGCAGGTGGAGTATGCGATCCGGATTACGCTCGTGAATGATCCGGCTGGGGTTGGGGCATCGTTTCCTGTGATTTCGAGTGGAGTGCCGGTTACGGGATCGGTGCCGAGTAATTATCTAAACACGCGTCAATTTCGAGTAGTGGTACCGGTTGGGGCAACGGCGCTGGATCTTGAGCTGAGCGGTGATCAGGATGTGGATTTGTATGTGAATTTTGGTAATCCGGTGCAGCCAGGGGGAGAGGGGTTGCCGCTGGCTGAGGGGATTTCCGCCTCTGCCTCGAGTACCGAACGGATGACGCTTCTGACCTCGACAGTGCCGAATCTGCGGCCGGGCACTTACTTTGTTGCGGTGCAGAATTACAGCCTGGCAGCGACGGCGAAATTTACCCTGCGGGCGACTTTGCGAAATGATGCAGTTTATGCGCCGAGCCAGGATGTAGTGGGGCCGAGTGAGACGCGGAATCTGTTTTTGCCAGTGAGTACGAATACCGGGATCCTGCTGACAAGACAGTTCCGGATCGATACGCAGGCGGCGTGGCGTGGGTTGAATCTACGGGTGGCCAGCAATTCGAATCTGCTGCTGCTGGTGAAGCGGAATCAGCCGGTGCGGTTTGCCAATGGCGTGCCGGATGCGGATGCGCGGTATGTGATCCAGAACGAGACGAAGACGTTTACGCTCGATGGGGGGTCGAATCCGGCATTTCAGCAGGGGAGCTATTATGTGGCGATCCTGAGCTTGAGCGAGCGGGGCGGGACGGTGAGTTTTGACTATACGGCTGTGTTGCCGGCGGCTGGTGGGCCGGCGATTGCTGCGGTGGTGGATGGAGCGGGCTTTACGCGGCAGATCAGCCCGGGGTCGTGGATCACGATTACCGGGACTGCGCTGGCAGCGAGCACTCGGATCTGGGGTGGCGCAGACTTTATAGGTACCGCTTTGCCGACACAACTGGATGGGGTTTCCGTAACAGTAGGTGGGGTGCCGGCGTTTGTGTACTTTATCAGCCCAGGGCAGTTGAATGTGCTGGTGCCGCAATCGTTGCGGACCGGGAACCTGGACGTTGTAGTGACTACGCGTGGTGGCCGGAGTGCAGTGTTTGTGGTGAGTAGTGTGGCGGCGGTGCCGGCGCTGTTCCGGTTTGACCCGCAAGGGCGGCGCTATGCTGCGGCGGTATTTGTGAATGGGGCTTATGCGGGGCCGGCGGGATTGTTTGGATCTGCACTGGCGACGAGGCCGGCCAATCGCGGTGAGGTGGTGCAGTTGTTTGCCACGGGCCTTGGCGCGGTGGGAAGTGTGGATGGGATTACAAATGAGCCCTTGGTGAATATCACGAATCGGGTGACGGCGACGCTGGGCGGGGTAAGTGCCCGGGTGACGTTTGCCGGGCGTGTAGGTGCCGGGCTTTACCAGATCAATCTGGAAGTGCCGGTGAGCTTAGGTGCTGGTGATCAGGCGCTGCGGATTTCGATTGCGGGTGTGCAGAGCGATGCGGGGGTGTTTCTGGCTGTGCAGTAGAGGCAGGGATGGTTGGGAGAGGCCAGAAGAATTCGAGTGGTCGAGCGCGGCAGCGAAGGCTTTTGGTCAGATCTGCTTGGCCAGGACGAAGGCGAAGCGTTTCGAATGGATCCAAGAAGAGCGACGTAGGTGGGCAAAGCATTGGGATCAGAAGAGTTTTGGGCTGAGCTCAACCAGCAAGTGGCTGACGGGGTGGCGTATGATCAGCGTATGGTTGTCGCTTGGTGAGGCAAGATTTATGAAAGAACAGGCTGTCTCCTTCTCCCCCTCCTTCTCCAAATGAGTACACTGCAATGGATCTTCATAATTGTATTTCTCTCTGCAATTGTTTCTATAAGTGTTTTCTTTCATTCCGCTTGTCGGGAGCTTGTGCGCAGCGGAGAACTTGAAGAAGAACCAGACATGCTGATATCTAAGTGGAAAGCAATGGGACTGGTTGAAAGGATAATAAAGAGCAAATCTAAATCAAGGAGCGTAGTTGTATTCAAGCAACTATTCTTTGCTTATGTGGTCATTGGTGCAGCATTGCTAGCAATGGCATTTATGCCGGGCATACTACGTTATCTAAACTAATCGCCAATAGTCGATCAATGAGATCGCCGTCAGACAAATCACAGCTGCAATCCCTTGCGTTTTCCTATGTCAGCGCTCACGCAAAGCTGACCGCCTACGGGAAGGGTGACCTGCCCCCAGAATTTCCTGCCAGCCTAAACTGGAAACAGCGAGACCATTTGGCGAGTCTTGCTGGAGCAGAGCTCCCCTTAAGCCGTAGGCAATTCCAAGGCGCGATGGAGTTTGAGCATGTTGGTGCTTCCAGGGACGCCGATTGGCTGACCGCTGACGAAGACGACCTGATCGTGAGGCTTGATATGCCCTCGCCGTTGTAATTCCCGATCCATCTGCAAGAGCATCTCGTCTGTGGAACCGGCATTGGGCACGACGATCGCAGTGACTCCGTAGATGATTGAGAGCTGTTGGGCTGCTTCTTCAAAAGGTGTGAATGCGTAGATCGGTACTGGCGGGCGGAAGCGGCTGATCAAGCGAGCTGTTGAGCCCGAGGCCGTGAAGACGGCGATTGCGGTTACCCCGAGGTAGCGGCCGGCACGGTAGGCGGCGTCGGCAATGA
This sequence comes from Acidobacteriota bacterium, assembly GCA_026394095.1. Lineage (GTDB taxonomy): Bacteria > Acidobacteriota > Terriglobia > Bryobacterales > Bryobacteraceae > Bryobacter. Next base: position 3,528 of record JAPKYY010000868.1, read on the forward strand.
TCTCGGCATGGTTGGGATTGGCCATCGGTGGCAGTTCCTGATAGCCGCGATAGCGCAGATTGGCTTCTGTTTCTGCGGCAATGCGGTCCATCATGCCTGCAGCCTCAACCGGGTATTTGCCGGTGGAGGTTTCAGCAGAAAGCA
>JAPKYY010000508.1 GCA_026394095.1 Acidobacteriota bacterium
CCTACAACGGCACCCGTGGCGCCTCCCGCTGTCGCCCCTTCCGGAGCCTTCGAATTCAGTTCGGTAGCAAGCTCTTTGTTGCTGTCGTTGTGCGGCATCAGAACGCTGATATCTTCATGCCGGAACTGATTCGCTTGCAACTGCTGGATCGCATTCTCAAGTTCAGTCCGGTGTGCATAAATTCCATATACGGAGGTGTTTTTCATAACTAATTTCCCTTACTCTTTTTCACAATCTCGATCTCGTTACTAATATTTGCTTCGCCAGCAACAGCTTTGGCCAATCCGTCGATCTTCGACTTCTCTTCTTCGCTGTTCACCGGCCCCTTTAGCGTCACCTTGCCATTACGCGAAATGATCTTCACGTTTTTTGCATAGGTCGAAAGTGACTTGTCATCGGTAAGCGACTTCCGGATCTTTCGGGTGATCTCAAGGTCGCTCTTATTCTCCAACTGCTGCTCCGCAGTCAGCGGTTTCGCAGTACCTTCGCGCTTGTTCATTTTTGTGTTGTCGGCCTGACCCCATGCCAGCATCGACGCACAAAAAAGAACCACTCCTATTGGTAGGTTTCTCATGTCGTCCTTTCGAGAAAGCGGCAAAAAAATCGCCAGCTTCCCCTATGGCGATAAGCAATCGGATGCCCACATGCCGCTTGGCATCCCAATTGCACCATCGAGGCTAACGATGCCACCCAGACAACACAGCATGGCCCACCACCTCCGGCGTCAACTCGCCAATTCGGCCGTCCTTTCCCTCAACTATGAAAATTGCGTTGTCGAAGCTGGCGAAAACATTTCCACCGGCATTCGTCAAACGGCACAAAACCTCTCTAACGAGATGAAAGACGTCTTCAGCCGTATCAGCAAACGCCTGGCTCTCGCTGCCGAGCCCCCCTTCGCCAAAATCGATGACCTCATCCAGCATGCCGGCCTCAAGCCTTGCCCCAACCGAATTAGCCTCGATGCACTCTGGTTTTTCCCAGGCTCCAACTCGATCCGGGCGATCGATGAGATTTCTTGCGCGATAGAGGATCTATTGCCGGCATCGAAAGACCAGGCCTCTCTGCAACTCCTCTCCTCTGCCCTCAAAACGCATCTTGATCACGCCTGGTGCCTCCGCCGTCTCGCACTAAGCGCAAGACGGTCGCCCCTCAAATCTTTTCCAGATCAACCGTATCTTTTCGCACGCTCCACCAAACCCCAAAGACAAGGAAATTATCAATGTTGAATATGAACTCGATAGCAATAGCCTGCCTGATGGTCTCACTAGGCCTGGCTGCAGACAAAGCGCCTGAAGACAAGCAAGCCAGATTGATTCGCCAGGTGCGGCACGAACTCATCATGCTTCCCTACTACGGAGTCTTCGACAATCTGTCCTTTAAGTTGAACGGCCGTACCGTCACCCTCATGGGCCAGGTCGTGCGTCCATCTCTCAAGCCGGATTCCGGCCGTGTCGTCCAAGATGTCGAAGGCGTCGAATCAGTCGTCAACGAAATCGAAGTACTCCCCAACTCCCCCAATGACGACCGCATCCGCCTCGCCACATACCGTGCCATTTACAACGACAACATGCTTTATCGCTACGGCCTCCAGGCCGTCCCACCCATCCACATCATCGTCCGTAACGGCAACATCACCCTCGTCGGAGTAGTCGCCAACCAGGCCGACAAAAACGTTGCCGGCATCCGGGCCAGCGGCGTCTCCGGCTCCTTCAGCGTAAAGAACGAACTCATCGTCGAAACAGCATCCAAATAGAAGTCGTCAACACCACTTGCCGCACTCAAAATCAATCTCTTGTCGACTATTCAACGCCAGCCCAATCACACCTGACGCGAGGACTTCAAAGGCTGCTTCAACATCCCTGGCTGTCAGCTCCAAAAAAATAGGCGCTCGATGCTTGCGTATCGAGCGCCTATTCAATGGATGATCTGTTTGGCAGCGTGGAAACCCATAAAGCGGATTCCCACCCTGCCACTTAATTTAGAAGCTCAAGCGCCCCGTAAACTGAACCTGCCGCGGACGCCAGTAGGATTGCTGCATCAACTGAATGCCCGTACCGGCATCCGGGTTCACCAACCCCTGGATGTTGAATGCATTGAACGCATCCACGTTAAACCTCAGCCTCCAGCGATCCGTAATCGTGAACTCTTTATAAATAGAGACATCGGCCTGGAAGTTCTTCGGCCCTTGCAGCACCATTGCATTAAACGGCTGAACACCCGCCGGCCCCGGCGAGAAGCCCGTCAGTACAACCTGTCCGTTGCGCAGCGTCTGGTTTACGTTGTTCGTGCCAAACTGCGCCGTGCCCGGCGTATTGTTGATCGGTGCCAGGTACGGCTTGTAGTCATCCGGCAACCCCGTTACGCCGCGCGTTGCCGCGTTTACAACGTTCGGGGGGATGTAGCCGTTAAACCACAGGTAGCCGTCGCGGCAAATACCGCTGCGGCAATCCTGGATCGCCTTCGACCGCTTGTTGAGCGTAATCGGATTCGTTTCACCAAAGTTGCCAGTGGCCACCTGGAACGCCTGCGATACCACCGTGCCGACAAAAGCCATCTGATAGCCACCGATAAGGGCATTCACAAAGCGATTGGAATTCCCTGCAAAACGACGTCCTTTGCCAAACGGCACATCGACAATCCCGTTGAAGCTGATGCGGTGCACCGGAATCGCAGTATCCATCCTGTAATTCTGCCAGCGGTTGAATTCGCGGCTTGGCTCAAACTGGGTGCCGACATTCATCCCCTGCGGAATCGTGCCAGCAGCAAAGTTCGATGCCGGGAACAGTGTGTTGTCGCGGAAGGTGTTGCCGCCGACGCGGAAGGCCCGTGAGAACACATAGAAGACCTGGAAGCCGACGCCCTTGCGATAGGGGCGCTGGTAGTTCACCTGCAACGCGGTGTTGTTGGAGAATCCAAACTTCGTCGATTGCGTGATGCCGCCCCAGGTCGTTTGATCGTAAGGCCGGGTAGCGACGCCCGAGAATCGGCCAGTCGGCGGAATCGTGCCAGTAGCCGCCTGCCACACGTAGGTGGACGGCGCATTGTTGAAGAGGAAATTCTGATCGAGATTGGTGCCATAGGTGTACACGTAAGAAGTACGCAACACTGAGCCATCCTGGAAGGGCTGTTCGATCGTGAAGTTAGCCTCACGCACCTTCGCCGGAGGATAGTCCGATGCCAGAATCGTGCCGGGGCTGATCCCAGGCAGAAGAGCCGTGGTGGTGTTGGTATCGACGACGTTCTGCGTGTTCACGCCCGTCACCACGTTCAGCGGACTGCGCAACAGCAAATTCGGTTGCCCGTCCGGCGCCTGCGCCGCAGAGTTGTAGTTCATCGAGTAGCCAGCCGTAAACGGATAGCTCGCGGTGAGGTACCGAATCGAATTGCGCACCGGCACAGGATAAATGTATTCGCCGTAACCGCCGCGGATCACAGTCCGGTTGATGCCGAAAGAAGGAACCCACGCGAAGCCAAAGCGAGGCAGAATGTTGGCATTGTAGCCCTTGATGCCAGCCTTGCCGAGGCCAGCCTCTTTCAGGGTCTGAAACTTGACGCCGAGATCGCGCAGGTTGGTCAGCAACGCCTGGCTGGTCAGGCCCTGCTGCAGGTAGTAATCCATCGGGCGCGGCGTAGAAATTGCATTGTTCTTGGGGTCGAAAAACACCAGATAGTCGTTCTTCACACCAGGAGCCGGATGCGCTTCCCAGCGGACTCCCGCATTGAGAGTCAGCGTCGGGCTAATCTTCCAGTTGTCCTGCACGTAGCCGTCGTATTCAATCAGCGAGGAATCATTGTAGGGAGCATTGCGGTTCACGCTGAAGCTCGAAGCAGCGCCAAGGAAGAAGTCCGCATCCTGATAACCGGTATTCGGCAGTGCGCCGAAATTCGCGCCCGTCGCAGGGTTGTAGATGGCTGTGGCCAGATTGGAGTAGGCGATCGTGTTCGGAGACCGGTCCGACAGGTAACCAAACTTCTCATGCCGGATGCGTCCGCCGAAGGCCAACTGGTGCTTGCCCGCCACTTTATTGAAGTTTTCATCGAGCGTCGTAATCCGCTGGCTCATGCCGTAGAACCACTGCGATCCGCCATAGGGCATAAACAAGTTCGCGCCGATCGCCGGAAAGCCGACCTGGGAGAAGTTATTGGGCAAGCCGAACTGCTTCTCGTAGTTCTTCATCGAGGCTTCGTTGCCCTCTACATACATACGCTGCCACTGCATGCTGAGCACGGTTTCAGAAAACAGCGTCGGCGAGAAAGTCTTGTTATATCCCATCGCACCGCTGATGGTTTGCACCGGGATGCGTTGGTACCCGGTAGCACCCTCTGGCAACTCGCTGCTCTGGATATTGGCTGGCGAAGCAGATGGGAAGTTTCGCAGCGCCTGCTGCTGCTGGTCAATTTCCGTGAAGCGGAAGTAGCCGCGGTTCTTGTCGTTAAACACGTGGTCGAATCGCGTCGAATAGTTCGGCACCGTCTGTTGGGTCGGATTCTGTCCGGTCAGATTGAAGTTGATGATCGGGTTGTCGCCCGAAGTTGGCAGCGGCGTTGCCGCATATAGGGTCTTCGCTAGCGGGCTGATACGCGCCAGCGGAATAACGTTCCCGGCAAAGGGCGTACGGGCGTAGTTGTTCGCCAGGCTCTGCGTCGAGTTCGGATCGTAAAGAACCTGCAACTGGTTGGCGCCGTTCACCAGGCCACTGAAGTCTCCCCCGCGCATCGCCATCGTCGGCACGCGCATCAACTGCTGCTGGCTCGACCGCAAAGAGAACCGCTCAAATGCCACAAAGAAGAACGATCGGTTTCGTCCGTCATAAACCTTCGGCACAAAAATCGGGCCGCCAATGTTCAGGCCGAACTCATTGCGGATCAACTGCGGCGCTTTGAAATTCGACGGGTCCTGCCGTGCACGAGCAATACCGAAATAGTTGTTGCGCGCCGTTTCAAACATCGATCCATGAATCTGGTTCGTGCCCGACTTCGTCGTCAGCAGCACTGTGGCCGGTGTCGCAAACTGTGCGCTCGAATTCAGCGTCTCGAAGCGAACTTCCTGCACCGAATCGGGATCGGGCAAAATTGCCTGCGCCGTGTTGGCGGGCGATCCGAAGTTGCGGTTCGTCTGAGGAGCTCCGTCGAGAGAATACTCCATCGCTTCGCCCATCAACCCGTTGGCACGGGTGCCACCCGCTTCAAGGCCAGGCACCGTGTTCTGCGCCAGGCCCAGCACGTTACGTCCATTCTGCGGAAGCTGGCTGATACGCGCCGCGTCCAGTTGCGTGTTCACCGTACCGCTGTCGTAGGTGGCAAGCTGGATCGTCTCCCCGCTCACCGTCACTTTTTCGCTGACATCGCCGACGGTCAACTGCAAGTCATAAACCATAACCTGGCCATTCTGCAGCGTGAGGTTCGCCTCCTGCTTCTTCATGCCCGGCGACACAACCGTGACGCGGTAGGTTCCAGCAAACAAGCCCCTCGCCGAATAGAAGCCGTTGGAGCCACAGGCACCTTCGGTGGAAACTCCTGTTGCCTGGTTCAACACCTGGATCGTACAAGTAGGGATGGGCGCGGACGAGCTGTCCGTTACGGTTCCCTGAATACTGCCGGCGCCGCTCTGGCCGAAGGCCGAAAGAGCGCACGCGGATAAAATAAGCGCGAGACGTTTTGAGATCATAAAGAATTCCTCGAGGTTGTCGAGAAATCCTATCACATGAAGCTCTTGTGGACTGTCATTGCCGCCGCACTATGCCTGAACGGGCAGCCCGTTGCGCAGCCTTGCGCGGCCTGCCACCGGGAGATCTCCGAGAGCTACAAAAACACCGGCATGGGGCGTTCCTTCGCCTTGCCCTCGGCGGCAACGGTTGGCTCGGGCTCCTACTATCACGCCCCTTCCGCCAGCCACTTCAGCGTGCTCGAGCGTGAAGGCCGCTACTTCCAACGCCGCCATCAGTTGGATTCACAGGGCCGCGAAGTAAACGTCCTCGAAAAGGCGATTGATTACGTCATGGGTTCCGGCAACAGCGCGCGTACCTTCTTGCACCGCACCCCGCAAGACAAGCTGATCGAACTCCCGCTCGGCTGGTATGCCGAAAAGGGCGGCTTCTTCGCTATGAATCCCGGCTATGACCGTCCCGATCACGACGGTTTTCGCAGGCCAGTTACCTACGACTGCATCTTCTGCCACAACGCCTATCCCAAAATTCCGCCAGGCAACAGCAAGGCCTTCGCCGAATCAGTCTATCCAGGCCAGTTGCCGCTGGGCATCGACTGCGCGCGCTGTCACGGGCCAGGAGAACGGCATAGCCAGAACAAGACGCGCGAGACGATTGTGAATCCCGGCCGGCTCAGCCGCGAGCGGCAGATGGATCTCTGCATGTCCTGCCATCTGGAGTCGACCAGCTTCCCCTTACCCAACGCGCTCTTGCGTTACGATCGCGGCCCCTTCTCCTTCCAGCCTGGCCAGCCCCTGGCGGGCTTCATTTTGAACTTCGATCACGCCCCCGGCACTGGCCACGACGATAAGTTCGAGATCGTAAATTCCGCCTACCGCCTGCGTAAGTCGGCCTGCTTCAACAAAACCACGATGACTTGCACCACCTGCCACAACCCCCACGGGACCGTGAACGACAAGATGCTCCGGGCCCGCAACCAAACCCTCTGCCTGCAGTGCCACTACCAGCAGCAGACGGTGAGCGGCCA
>JAPKYY010000131.1:0-11433 GCA_026394095.1 Acidobacteriota bacterium
CGTTGCCAAACTTGGTGGCACCTTCCATGTTGCGAATCTCGAAGTCGATTTCGAGCCGCCCCGCTTTACTCTCTACTTTCGCCTTGCCCAAGGCTTGCGGCATCTGAGCCGTGCCCTTGAAGTCGACATTGGTAGCGCCCATACGGTGGCGGTAGTTCACCGCTTTCGTACTTTTGGCTACGACCTCCGCCTTGAATGTGACAATCGGAGGCTCCTGAGCGAAAAGCCCAAGGCTAAGGGAAAACAGTAGTAATTTCATAGGCGTTTCTTTCTAGAAAGACGAGCCTCAGGGCTGATCTGTTTCGCTTAAGCTGCGGTCCAGCCGCCGTCGATGGTGATGACGCTGCCGTTTACGAAGGCTGCTTCCTGCGAACAAAGATATAGAGCAAGGTGAGCAATTTCGTCGGGCTTGCCGAGGCGGCCGATCGGCTGGCGCTGATTCAATTCGCCGCGAACCTTGTCTTTTTCATGCTTGTGATACTTCTCGAGATAGCCTTCAACAAAAGGCGTATCAACGGTACCAGGGCAGATGCAGTTTACGCGGAACTCGGTGGGATAGTCGACAGCGAGCTGCCGTGTCATGGCAACAACGGCACCCTTGCTTGCGCAATAGCCGAAGCGGCGGCGGACGCCGATCAGGCCGGCCACACTGCCGATGTTGACCATCGAGCCGTGGCTGGCGATCAGAAGAGGTACGGCATGTTTGGTGACGATGAACATACCGGTAACGTTGACCTTGAAGATCTTTTCGAAATCGGAGACTTCAGTTTCAGTGACGCCGCCAACAAGGCCGATACCGGCGTTGTTGATCAGCAAATCGAGATGCGGAATCTGTTGGAAGACGTGCTTTACAGATTCTTCGCTGGTGATATCGCAATGCATGGCGCGGCTGCCCGGCAATTCTGCGGCAAGGGCTTCGGCCTTGTTTGTGTCGATATCGGCAACGATCACGCTTGCGCCGGCCTGGCTGAAAGCACGGCAGGTGCGCTCACCGATGCCGCTTGCGCCGCCGGTAACAAGCGCAACTTTTCCGTCTAGTCGAAAGGGGGTGGTTGGTTCCATAAGAAAGATAGGGTTAAAAGTTCCTCCTTGATTATGTTCCATTCGAGCTAAGGTAGACGCGAGATAAAATTCAGCTTTTTTACCCAGCCTGCAATCCTGTGCCGCGACGATTAACAGGATAGGACAAATGGATCTTCAGGAAAGACGATACGGGCCGCGCGATCTCACGATCGATTTCGTGCGGGGATTGTGTCTTCCGCTGATGATGATTGACCATTTGCGCAACCACTGGCTATCGATATTTACCTATCGACCTCTCGGCTTCTTTTGCGCTGCTGCGGTTTTCATATTTCTCTCTGGATTTTCGCTGGCCAAGCACCACACACGCTACCTCGGAGCACCAGACCCTTTCAGCATTTACCGGCACATCTGGCGCCGTGCGGCTCAGGCCTATGGTTTGCATATTTGCGTTACTGTGATCACGCTCGCGCTTGCCATCTATGCGCCCTTCGGCAGAGAAGTCGAGGATGCGGTGAATCGTCCCTGGAAGGCTCTGATGAGTTCTGCTCTCCTCAACTCGGATGCGCCACTTCTGGAATTCCTGCCGATGTATATCTTCTTTCTGCTCTGCACGCCCTGGATTCTCAAACGATTCCAGAGCGGGCACGAGAAGTCGATTTTGGGCCCGAGCTTTTTGATCTGGCTGGCGGCACAGGCTGGATTCAGCGTTCCGCTGCCACCCTTCACGACGGTATTTGACAGTGCGGGATGGCAGTTTCTGTTTGTGACTTCGCTCTATCTTGGTTTTCCGCAAGCAACGCAGCCACTGGAGCGGCCGCTCGAAAGCAAGTCGCTGAATCTGGCAATTTTCGGCTGTATGACCGTACTCGTGATGTTGCGGCATGCGGAGTTGTTTGGGCTTGGTGTTATCGCGCAGGCTATCCCGGCCTGGTGGATCGACCGTAGCCATGCCGGGCCGCTGGTGATTCTCAATTTGTACTTGTGGGTGGCTTTCCTCTGGCTGGTGCCTGCCCCGCTGCTGAGGCTCGCGCGGCAGGGACGAGTATTTGTGGCAATCGGGCATTATGCGTTGCCGGTATTTGCATGGCAGGTGCTGCTCTTTTATGTCTTCATGAGTTGGTTCCCGCAACTTTACCGTTATTCGATAGTCGAGCAGGCACTGGTGGTTTGCTTCGCCATTGTATGCCTGGTCTTCCCGGTGAGTCTCTTTCTGACCACAGCGCAACCGAGGAGCCGGCCGATTTCTTTGCCACCGCTCGACGAAGGCACTGCGCGTCTGTTTGAGGGCCGCTGAGCGCTTTCTGCGATTGAAGCCAAAGGGCTGTGTTAGGTTTGGGAAAAGTGCTTTATGACCATCCGCAGCAGCCACCGATCCCCGAGGGGTGGATCTTCCGAACGCTGGTGGCTTTTGCTGCGTTGATGCGCAGTACTGGTGCCTTTCTTGCGATGGGGACCAGTGCGATCCTTCTGGGCTTTGTTCTGGCCAAGTTACGCAACTCTGTGCCGATGCCGAGAAAGCTGGCAGCGAATCTGGTGCAATCCATTCCCGACCTCATCATGGGGCTGCTGATTTCCTGGCTACTTTTGCGCTTCGCGCATAAGGCCAAGTTGAGTGATTTGGGCCTCCCACTGGTTCGTAGCGCCATCACTGAGACACTGGTTTCGATGCTGGGTGGCGGGCTGATGGTTGCGATGCTGGTTGTCCCCTTCGTAGTTGCAGGCATGGGTGAAGTTGTCAGCGTTTAGCGAAGAGTTGATTATGCGCGGATATCCTTTTCAGACGCTGGTTCAGCCGATTCACATGCTTGGGGCAGTATTGGTAACAAGCGCTCCGTTTGCCGCGCTGCACTGGAATAATCCGGGAGCGAACGAATATACGATGGTGAATACCTTTTTGGCTGGAGCGGCCCTGGGGATGCTGATGGCCTGGAGACGGAGCCTGTGGGCAGCAGCGGGCGCTCATTTTGGCTGGAATTTTACAACCGTGCTCTTTGGGCTGAATGTGAGCGGAATGCCAGTGCCGGTAATGCCGTTTACGATTCGCTGGAAGGTGGATGAGATTTGGACCGGAGGCAGCTATGGACCAGAGGGCGGGCTGCCGTGCATGATGCTGTTGAGTGCGCTGCTGCTGGTGTTAATTCGTCTTTATTACCATCGTGAGGAAGGTTCCAGAGTCGCTTGAACAATTTCCCCCTGATTATTCTCCCCGCGTTGCTGCTTGAAGCAGTTTTTTACTTTCTTCCTCTGTGGCCAAAGTTTTCCGTGTGGTTTAAGAAGTTATACCGGCCGATGCAGGCGGGATTGATTTGGGTGAGCGGTGTCGCGCCTATGTTGCTGCTGCACTGGGCGCAAGGAATGACACCGGCTGAGTTTCCGCTTTTTGCTGTAGCGCTTGCGATCGTTTGTATCTGGTTTCTGGTGTTGCCTAACAAACCAATGGCAGACATTCTGCTGCTGGGTCTGCTTGCGGCTTTCATCCTGTTGCCCTGGTTCAAGGACATGTTTCCTTCCCCACAAGGAGCTACAAAGCTGGGTTTTCTCAACAAACAGCTCTGGATGCGAGTGGGCATCGGTGTTTTTCTCTATCTGCGGGGGATGAAGGTGCCAGGCTTCGGGCTGATGCCAACGAGGCAGGACTGGTGGGTGGGGACTCGGCAGTTTTTATATTTCCTCGCCATCCTGTTGCCAGTGGGCTTCTATTTCAACATCCTGCGGATCCAGTTTCCAAAGCTCAGCACCTGGGTAATTCCTTTTGCTGCCGTGGGAACTTTTGTTGGCATATACCTCTTCCTGGCATTGCTTGAGGAGTTCATGTTTCGTGGTGTCTTGCAGCAGGTGTTGATTCAGGGCCTGGGAAGCAAATGGACGGGCCTCATTCTAGCGAGCCTTTGTTTTGGGTCGGTGCATCTGCCGTTTCGTGAATTTCCAAACTGGCGCTTTGCACTGCTATCGACTGTGGCAGGCGTTTTTTACGGGCTTGCTTATGAGAAAGCAAACTCCCTGCGCGCTGCGATGATCACGCATTCCCTGGTCGTCACGCTTTGGACGATCGTGTTTGCGCGCTCGCTCTAGCGGAGATCGTCGACCGAGACGAGGCCTTGAGAAATTGCCTGCTTGCCGGCTGCCTCAAGGGCATTGAGCCACTCGGAAAGATTAGGCGGCTCGCTGGTAAAGGGAAACTCCAGGGTGGCGAATGCCTGTTTGGCGTTGTTCTCGCTCTGCCCGGCCCAGCGAGTATCGAGCAGGAGGGAAGCGGTTCTGGCGCTTACGGCTCCGGCCCCGGAGAGAGACTTCAATTGCCACTTTTCAGCCTCCTGCTCAGCCGTAACCAGACGCATATTGGAAAAGAGCGCCTCCAGCCGCTGCCAAACGGCAGCTTCGGTTTTCTTGAGATTGCCGAGACGACCGGCTATGGCGAAGTGAGAAGGAACGCCACTTCGATCAAATAGCGGCCACCAGAACTGGCCCGCGAGATTGGCATTAAAGACGACCACCCTGGGAGTTGGGGTGTAGTCGAGTTCTTCTTTTTGAAGAATCTCAAGTAGGGCGAGGTAGTTTTTGCGGCGCAGATCGGCGCTGGCCTGAACCGCTTGATTGACCTTGTGGAAGTAGTCGTCGAGCGGCTTGTCGAGGCGGAAGCCGGAGCGGAGGTCGCTCAGAATCTGCCGGGCGACTTCAGCTTCAAGAACGCTACGCTCCCCCAGCAGCAGGGCCTGCAGGAGAGATTCCCGGTCTACCATCACCATGACGCTGGAGCCCAGTTTGCCTGGGGTTAGCTCTGCTTCAAAGATAGACAGCGACTTTGAGACCTGGCGGGATTTCCATTCGAGGCGCAGTGGCGTGCTCCAACGTGGATCGGAAGAGAAGCGGATGGAAGCTTCGTAGTAGCGCTGGGCAGAGGCGAAGGATTGCGGATTGGCGACCCGGCTGACGACCAACATGGCGGGGAGCACCGGGAGCCCTTCCGGAGAACGTGTTTCGCGGAAAGCAAAAGCATGTGTGATCGCCCAGAAGTTCTGGTCTGTTGGGTCACCGGCAACATCGCCCAGGAAGGCGACACCGAGTTGCGGGCGCTCGGCAGAAACCGGCTGCTGGATGGGCAGAAACTGAGCGGGCAGGCGCAAAGAAGCCACTCCACTGAGTTGGACTTCTGTATGGCCGCTGGCCTGAACCAACTTGCTGGTGCAGGAGCTGAGCCAGCAAGCGATGGCCAAAATTAAAAAAACACGCATCTGAGACCGCACCCCTCATGGTATGCCATTGGTCGATGTTAGACTAGGAGATGAAGCTGCTGTTACGGGCGCGTAGCTCAGTTGGTTAGAGCACCTCGTTTACACCGAGGGGGTCCGGGGTTCGAGTCCCTGCGCGCCCACCATCCTCAGAATTGTGGTCATCCATGTATCGTGGACGATTCGCCCCTTCCCCAACCGGCCCTTTACATTTTGGTTCTCTTATTGCGGCGCTAGCCAGCTATCTGGAAGCACGCCGTCATGGCGGCCAGTGGTTGGTGCGCATGGAGGATACAGATACGCCCCGGTGCAGCGCCGCAGCGGCTGATGCTATTGTGCGCGTTTTGTTTGAACTTGGTTTCCGCTGGGATGGAGAAGTGGAATATCAGAGCAAGCGGACGGAGCTTTACCGGAGAGAGCTGCAACGCCTGGGGGATTTTATTTATCCCTGTTGCTGCAGCCGGAAGGAAATCAGCGAGAGCGCAGAAGGGCGCTATCCGGGTACTTGCCGCAACGGAATCGAAGAAGGTAAAGCGGTTCGTGCGCTGCGGTTGCGTGTCGCCGATGAGGCCATAGAATTCGTGGATTTGTTGCAGGGCCGGTACCGGGCGAATCTCGAAACCGATCCGGGAGACTTTGTTTTGTTGCGGCCGGGCTCTGGGATTTTTTCGTACCAATTGGCGGTGGTGGTGGATGATCAGGCACAGGGGATAACTCACGTTGTGCGTGGAGCGGATTTGCTCGATTCCACCCCAAGACAAATCTATTTGCAGCAAGTGCTGGGCTACCGGCAGCTGGAGTACATGCATATTCCTGTTGCGACTGGCCCGGATGGTGAGAAACTCTCGAAGCAGAATCTGGCTCCAGCGCTTGATACTGGAGAACCGCAACTGGTGCTCGATCAGGCGCTGCGTTTTCTGGGCCATGAGCCTCCGAGAGGCTTGAGGCTGGAAGCGCTTTGGGGCTGGGCTAGTTCGAATTGGGACGCGGCGAAAATTCCGCGCGGGCTGGCTCACCGAGCGCCTTGAGGCCCTGCTCGATCGCCAGTAGATCTTCTTTCATCGCGGCATTGCCACGATTGGATTTGATGATGGACTCAAGCATATCCTGAGCGGTTCGATACTCAGAGCGGGCTTTTTCGGGCTGACGCAGAGCGGCGTAGACATTGCCCAGCGCAGCATGAGCTTCAGCCACCTCGCCCTGAACCCCTGCACTCGCCCGATTGAGGGCAGCGAGTTTTTGGCGGCCGCTGAGGGCAGTCTGAACGAAGCCAAGGGCTTCTTTGTTGCGGCCAAGGCTCAGCAAAGCCTGCGCCGTGCGGACGCGGCAGGATTCGAGCAGGGTTTTGCTTCTTACATCACGATCATCGGCAAAAGACACGGATTCATAGAGCTTGCGGGCTTTGGTGAAATGACCGAGCGCCTCATCGGCACGGCCTAGCTTGACCAGAATCACCCCGTAGTTGTTATGCGACCATCCTGAACTGAGCAGGTAAGGCACGTGGGTGGGATTGCGCTCGAGAATGCCAAGGTCGATATCGAGAGCGCGCTTGTAGTGTTCGAGGCTTTCTTTGAGCAGATTTTCATGCATCTCGATCGAGCCCAGGCGGGCGAGGGCCAAAGCGAGGCTGCGAAGATCGGAGGCTTCCTTCGGATTGCTGGCGACGATCTCTTCGTGCATTTTGAGAGCTTCCCGCCGGGTTTCCATGACGCCGGGGTAATCGCCGACCTGGGAAAGGCTGCCGCTCAGGGTGGTGAGGCTGGAGGCGAGGGCGCGCTTGAAGGTGAGATTGTCCGGGGCTCCTTCAAAGAGAGCCTGCCGGATGCCGAGTGCTTTGCGCTCATAGGCAAGCCCACCCTCAATGTCACCCACATCGCGCAGAGCGCCACTGATGCGGGCATAGATACGCGCCAGATTGTTGCTTGCAGCAAGAAAGCTAGGGGCCGCCTGCGCCTCTTTGCGAATCGCTTCCCGCAGAGCCTCGCTCTTGCGGAAGCTGGCCAGGGCTTCATTGGTTTGGCCCAGATTGAGGAAGCCGTTTCCACCCTGAATTTCGCCAATCTTCTCGTAGGCAGCAGCAAGATCCTCTTTGAGTTGCGGATCGGTTGTATCCTGCTTTGCCAGCTCATCGAGGTATCCAAGCGAGCTTCGCACCAGACGCATGCGCACCTTGGTGGCACCTTGCAGACCCACTAGGGCTTCATCGGTTTCAAAGATCAGCGAATTGGCCAAAGTTCTGAGCTGCTCAAATCGCTGGCGGGAGTTGTCGTAGCTGAGGCGGGCTTGCCGGGCTTGATAGAGCGCAGCCCCAATCGAGAGAATCAGGGCAATCGTGGCGATACTGGCCATGCTCACCAGGCCTTTGTTGCGAAGCACGAATTTCTGGAGACGATAGCCCCTGGTTTGACGGCGGGCCAAAATGGGCCGCAACGAAAGATGGCGTTCAATGTCGTCGGCGAGTGCGTCCACGCTACGGTAGCGATGGCCGAGTTCATATTCGAGGGCCTTGAGAGCAATGTTGTCGAGATCTCCGCTCAGACGCGCATCCCCGGTGATGACACTTGGTTTGGGGGGATGCTCCCGCTTCAATTTGTCGAGAATCTGCTGCGAGCCGAGGCCGGCGAAATCGAAAGGCTTCTGGTCTGTCAGCAGGAAGAAGAGGATTCGGCCAAGTTCGTAGCAATCGCTCTCGATGGTGAGTGGCTCGCCGCGCAACTGCTCGGGGCTGGCCCACCAAGGGGTAAGCGCTGGCGTCATTGTGATGGTGAGTTGGCCACCATCGGGATCACTGTCTTCTTTTTTGGAGAGCAGACGGGCGATGCCGAAATCTACCAGCTTGGGTACGCCATCGCGAGTGATCAGGATGTTGCTGGGCTTGATATCTCCATGAACGACAAGATTGCGGTGGGCGTAGGCGACGCCGTCGCAGATGCCCTGGAAGACCTTGAGGCGCATGGAAAGAGTGGGCTGAGTTTCGAGCCACTGTTCAAGATTTTGCGCATCGAGATACTCGGTAACGATGTAGGGGAGGCCTTCGGAAGTTACGCCTCCATCAAGGAGCCGCAGGATGTTTTCGTGAGTCAGACGAGCGAGGATTTGCCGCTCGAGGCGGAATCGACGGGCGAGGTAAGCCTGGCTTGCAGCAAAGCGGATGACCTTGAGGGCGACCTTCATCGGGACGCCATCCATCTCTTTGTGGGCGAGATAGACGCTGCCCATTCCGCCCTTGGCGATCAGGCTTTCGATTCGATATTCGCCGACGTTTCTACCCTCAAGAGCATCACCGAGGCCACTCAGTTGGACCGGTGCATCTTCGAGGAAATCGGAGGCATCGTCAAAACTTTCAAGAAGACTTTCGACTTCTGCAATCAGTTCTGAATCGCCGCCGCTGGCTTTGAGGACAAAGGCTCTGCGCTGGGCCGCTGGAAGTTCAGAGGCCTCATGCAGGATTTCTTTTACCTGTTGCCAGCGATCAATCACATACCTATGCTCTCACCAGGCTTGGTGCGAGACAACTCGCGGAAGAGCCAGGCCTTGGCCGTGACCCAGTCGCGCTTGACGGTTGCAGGTGAAATGCCAACAATGCTTGCGGTTTCTTCGATCGAAAGGCCGGCGAAGAAGCGGAGTTCGACGATGCGGGCTTGTTGGGGGTCGACCTTGGCCAGGGTCTTGAGGGCGTCATCGAGTGCGATGATTTCCCAGTTTTTCTTTTCAGAGACGCCGAGGGCCTCATCGAGGGAAAGGGCAGCGAAGCCGGATCCGCGCTTCTGTGCGCGAGTGGCACGGATGTGATCGACGAGGATACGGCGGATCATCTGAGCTGCGATTCCGAAGAAGTGGGAGCGGCTCTGCCAGGTGACTTCGCGCTGGTTGATGAGTTTCATGTAGGCTTCATGAACCAGTGCAGTGGCCTGGAGAGTGTGGCCGGGAGCCTCAAAGCGCATATAGCTTGAGGCGAGGCGGCGCAGTTCGTCATAGACGAGCGGGAGCAAGTCGGCCAGCGCCTCGCGATTGCCGTGAGACCAGCTTTTTAAAAGTTGGGTTACGTCGTGACTGGTTTCTTCCAAAACGGGGGCCTCTAAGACCATGCATGCCATATCGATTGACTCCTTACGCTATTGAAGTACGCGCAAGGAGCCGAAAGGTTCGGATCAAGCGTCCTAATTTTATGCGAATCGAGGGACAACCTGGCGAAGATGCATGCTAATGCTGGTCAAGAAAGTGAAACATGTTTTGCGATTGCTTGAGGATTAGGCCGTTGTGCGGCAGCTCAAAGAGCGACATTGGATAATCTGTCACAATCCGGGTGTGCCCGTTCTGCAAATTCAAGAGGCGCTGCGCATTCATGCTTGCAGCCCAGGCAACCGCGTCATTCCTTGAGAAGGCAAGGTGCAAAGGCTTTTCCAAGGTTTGAATCTTTTGGTAAATGGCTTCGAATTCAGCTTCAGTTTCCGCATAGGGTGCAATCAGGCCGTAGGCGTTGAATGCAAGGTCAAACCCCTGAAGGGCAACCCCGCGTCCGCCATAAGAATGCCCCACCAGGAAATGTCTCTTGGCATTCGGCCAGCGGTCCTTGGCTCTTTGGAGAGCGGTTGGCACAATCTCGTCAAGCGTGGGCCGTTCCCAATGCGGGAAGAGTCCCCTTACGGGATCTGCCAATTTGGCTTCTGGGCAAACGAGAGCGAATCCCTTGTTGACCAAGAATTCCTGGTTGCCGTGAAAGAGAGTGGCGCACATTACAGACGCGGGCATAGCGAAGCCATGGAGCGCAATGACGACACTATCAACATGAGCTGGCGCGTAAACGACAGCGCTCGAGCTATCGAAATTGTTCAGCTCAATCGTTTCGAAGTCCATAGTGATGACGCAGCATATCAAAATTCCAGGGCCGAATGGGCTTTTGATTCGATGAGAAGATAGAGAAAGCATCGTGAGCGAGAGTTTTCCAGGCAAACTTCACAAAAGGGCAGACTTTGCCTCTCGCATCCTCGCGGGGCATCGTGAACTTGTGGTGTATTTGCCGCCCGGTTATGACGAACATCCGCAGCAGCGCTATCCGGTGATGTACTTTCATGACGCCCAGAATGTGTTTGAGGCGCATACGGCGTTTGTGCCGGGCAACTATTGGGAGATTGGGGAGAGTGCCGGGGCGCTGATTCAGGCTGAGCGTGTGCAGCCGATGATTCTGGTGGGGATTCCGCATGGGGGAGCCCGGCGGGTGGATGAGTTTACGCCGAGCCGCAATCCGCAGAACAATTACGGTGGGCAGGCGGCGCTCTACGGGCGGATGCTGGTTGAGGAAGTAATGCCTTTTATTGAGCACCAATACAGAGTTCTGCCGGGGGCGAAGAATACGGGCCTGGGCGGGAGTTCACTCGGGGTCCTGGTGACGATGTATCTGGGGATCCGGTATCCGGAGCATTTTGGGAAATTAGCCGTGATGTCGCCGTCGGTGTGGTGGGATTACCGGATGATTCTGCGCAAGATCGTGTCGGTGACGCACAAGCACCGGGCGAGGGTATGGCTCGATGTGGGTTGCCATGAGGGATCGAACCCTCGCGGGACGCTGCGGGATGTGCGGTTGTTGCGGGATGTGTTGGTGAGGAAGGGCTGGAAGCCTGGGGTGAGCCTTTTTTATTACGAGGATCCGCAGGGTGCGCATGATGAGAGGGCCTGGGCTGCGCGAGCGCCGCATATGTTGCAGTTTTTGTTTCCCGGGCCGAAGGCGCAGGTGGAGTTGCCGCTGGCGCTGGATTTGGCGGGGTAGGGGATACTTGGATTGTGAGTGTGGACGAAGATACCCGGCGTTGGGCCCAAACCTGGAAACGGGTGGGCCCGGAGCTGGAGCTGATTCGATTGCGCGAGGTACGCGACGAGGATAATCTGCTTAGCCTGAAGCTGCTTGCGAGGGCGTTCAATCACGCCACTCGGACCTCGATTCCAGACGAGTCTTCAGGGCTGGTAGAGATGCAGAGGTATCTCGGCAAGGTGCCCCGGTGAGTGCTATCGAGGTGCTAAATCGGGTATTTTCACCAAAGCGCCAGGATTGTCGAAGAAGCCACAAGAGATGTCAAAGATTTGTAGCTTGAGATTTGTATCGAAGGTGGAGCTGGCCGGTAAGCGTAGGCCCACCTAATAGATGTCCATCAAATTACTGAAGCAATTTAGTAGTGAAGGTCAG
>JAPKYY010000131.1:11443-15519 GCA_026394095.1 Acidobacteriota bacterium
CGGGGATAGGTACCGCCAAAGCCGCATGAGAAGTAATAGGTCGGGGCATCGGGGTACAAGTCAGGAAAGCTGTTTGGCAAGCGCACTGAAACCTGGTAGAGTCCCGTTATACCGGGTGCAGGGCCAACATAAAGAATTTGGGGATTCAGTTGGTCGCTCGCGAAGCAAGAGAAATTCGGCGTTGTGAGCCGGCCTTGCTCCTGAGGCCCCAGATTGACAGCCCATAAGTGGATGATCTGGCCGGGACGAGCGGGATTCTGGCGAGTGATCAGGCGGGAGAAATCCACTTCAGCAGCTACCGGATTTACAGCGACAGTCCTGGGACTCGGGAGAGCCTTTCCCGCCGGGGTGGTAAAGAAGAGCGGATTTACCGGTTCCAGAAGGACCGACAAGGGTAGCCGCAGCTCAAAGTGAGATGGGACGGGGTTTAGAATTTCGAAGGTGTATTCATTCAGGGGAAAAGGAAATGTTGAGGGGATCAGAAAGGCAAGCTGGCTATTGCGACGAGCGACAGGAATCAGCTCAGTAGATTCAGATCCATGCCGGATAAAGAGCAGGGCGTCGCCGATGCCCTCCCCGTCAATGTAGAAAAGACTTCCCGGAGACGCAGTAAAGTTAGCGGGGTCCAACCAGCCGATAGGGGGAAGCCGGATCTCGTCGGTTTCAGCGAGCAAGTTCACCTTGTGGAAGGCGTTGTCTGGGCTGAGATACCAAATGACACTGCCATCGCCCGAGAGCGTCCAGGATTGGATTGAAGTAGCAATCGTGCGCCATTCGGCTTGTGGGGAATCGAGACGAAGCAGACGGCTCACGTCGTCAGATTGGCAAATGGCGATCAGGATTCCAGATGCAGCGGCATCGATGGACCAGCATGAACCTCGCATTGGCGGTCCAACCGGCACTAGATCTTTGGTGCTGGTGTTGATTTCGAACAACTGCGAGTCTAAGCCCTGAGACGCCCAGGAGAGGATGCTTTGATTGCCAGGAAGATAAGCAGTGCCAGAGAAGTTACGGCTGCGGTCGATGAGGAAGGGCTCAAAGGCGGTTGATCCGGCGCTGAGCCGCTGTATGCCGCCAAATGACGCTCGCCAGACGACTCCTTCATTGGTCACTAAATCTTGACTCGTGAAGCCAACAGCTGTTGCGAGACGCTGGTTTAGCGTCATGTCGTACAAGGTGTATCCGTAGTCGCTGAGTCCGTTCCAGATTCTATTGAGGGCGTAGCGGCGGTTGGGACTGAAGGTCAGGGCACCGCGGTATTGTGTGCCTTGCCACGTACTACCTTCGAAATCTTTACAGGCTTGAAAGAATCCGATATAGCAGGTGCGCGTAGCATTGGTACCTGCAAGTGCGCCACTTGCATCGAGGTAGGGTGCAAGGATGTTGTAATAATTTGACCAATAGTCGTCCAGCTTGATCTGTTCGAGAATCAGCGATGGCTTCATCTCGCGATCATCGAGCGAGAAGACCTTGCCGTGAAGCGGCTGGGTGGTGTTGCGCTGGCGGAGGGTGGAGACAAAGTACAGTTTGGACCCGTCGTAGTTGGTGGTGAGGCCACTGAACTGGGCCAGGGCAGGAAGAGCGAGAAGAAACAAAAGATACTTCAAAGCAAAACTCTTTCCGGACGCGGATCGAAGCTGCCCTAGTTATAACACTGCTTCGAGTTACTTAATGGCTCGCCAGGCAAGAAAGAGCCCGTCGGGCTCGACATCTTCCCAGTACGAGATAAAGTCACTTGATACTTCGCGACAGTGGCGGGCAAGCAGCCGCTCCATCTGTTTGCGCTCAAACCATTGCTCCCATGCCGGGGTCTTGAAGCGGCCCCAGTGTTCGGCATTCTTGTCGATGATGACGAGTTTGCCGCCGGGCTTGAGTACGCGGGTGAGTTCGGCAACGGCCGTATTAATGTCGACCGCGTGTTCGAGGCTTTCGGTAGCGTAAACGAAATCGAAGGAATTGTCTTTGAAGGGGTATTGGGTGAGGGTGCCACAAACCGGCGCAAGAGGCGGCCGGGCGTGGGCGAGCATCGCCAGAGCAAGATCTAAAGCGACGATTTTGGTATTGGGGTTCTGGTCGACGAGAACGCGGGCGAAGCGGCCTTTGCCGCAACCGGCATCGAGCGCAAGCTTGCCGTTCATGTCGCCAAAGAAGCGGGCAATCATCTGGACGTGGTAGATGCGCGGGTCGATGGTGGAAGGGAAGTGTTCTTCGTCGCTGGCGGATTCTTCGAAGCTTTGCCGAATCTCAGACAAAGCAACGGCGCGGGCTGCCTTGGTGGGCTGCCCGCGCCGGAATCGATCCTGGAGCCAGGAAAACAAAGTTATGCGTGGGTCAGGAAGATGGGCAGGCCCAGCTTGTCAGCGTAGTTCGGGCGGTAACGCTCGGTGTTGTACATGCTGCCGAGTTCTACCTTGCGGGGGCCAAGCTTGGGGTCGGGGATCGGGCTCATGACGTAGCAACCGTTGACGATGGCAGCCATAAGTCCACTCTTGTTGGCGACGATCGTGTCGAGTGCCATGTTGCCAAAGGTGGTTGCCACCATCTTGTCGACAAAGTCTGGCGCGCCCGAGCGAAGGTCGTAGGTGAGGTCGCTAACGATGGTTTCTTCCTTGAAGCGCTTCTTGAGCTCGTCGGCAAAGACTTCGCCCACGTTGAGCTTTTTGCGGTGGCCGTAGGCATCGGGTTCGCCGTAGCTGACCACTTGATAGCCCTGCCATTCGGCACCTTCAGACAGAATCACGAGCGAGTAGTTGCTGGGGTTCTTGCGCTTGTCGTCCATCAGGAGTTGGACCATCTTGTCGAGGTCGAACTTGTACTCGGGGATGCCGCAGCGGACGCTGGTGACATAAGAAGTGTATAGAGCGGTGTAGCCGGCGTCGCGGCCAAAGATGCGGAATACACCGACGCGCTCGTGGGAGCCAACGGTAGTGCGCTGGCGCTGGACTGCTTCCATGGCGCGGCTGATCGCGGTAGAGAAGCCAATGCAGTATTCGGTGTTGCGGACGTCGTTATCCATCGTTTTCGGGATGGCGACTACTTTGAAGCCCAGCTTGTCGAGTGTGGCGGCGTAGCTGAGGGTGTCATCGCCTCCGATGGCTACCAGGTAATCGAGGCCGAGAGATTCGAGGTTCTTCAAAACCTGCGGGCTCATGTCGTAGGCGGTATTGGTGATGCCGTCTTTGGTGACTTCTTTGGTGGGGAAGGTGGCACCGGCAAGAAAGTCGGGCAGCTTCTTCATCTTGGAGGGGTTGGTGCGGCTGGAGTGCAGGAAGGTTCCGCCGGTACGGTCGATGGTGCGCGTGTTTTCGCGGTTGAGGTCGAGCACGTAACGGGCGCGGCTGGCCGGATCTTCGAGATTGAGGTGGGTGAGACCTTCCCAACCACGCCGGATGCCGACAACATCGATACCGAGTTCATTGCCGCGGTAGGTGACACTCTTAATTACGGAATTGAGGCCGGGGACGTCGCCGCCGCCTGTCAGAATTCCGATTCGCCTTTTTGCCATGAAATCTCCTTAGAGAGGAATATTAGGGATTGAAACTTATAGTGTAAACGGGCGCGGCAAGAGCCGGACGGGTTGGGGCGAAAAAGCTGGAGGAAATGTCGTATACTCAGAGAGGTGCCCTAAGGCGATGGCTTTGGGGAGTATTTTTATGGTCATCCTCGTTACAATCCTTCACGTTATTGTTTGCCTGATTCTGATCGGCGTCGTTCTTTTGCAGAGCGGCAAGGCAGCCGATCTCGCCGGTGCTTTTGGCGGTATGGGGTCACAGACGACCTTTGGTCCGCGCACGGCAGCGACGGTATTGTCGAAGGTGACGACGGCCTCGGCCGGTTTGTTCATGGTTACCAGTTTGACGCTGGCTGTTTTGGCTACGCGCGGCGGAGCCGGAACTGCTGGTGGTGGCACTGTGCTTGAGCGGACCAATTTGCCCGCCCCGCCTGCACAGGTTAAAAAAGAGGCTCCTTCGCAGCAGCCTGCAGTAGAACTGGTAGACGAGCAGGGTAAGGTACAGAAGAAGTTTGAAGTCGAGCTGCCCAAGGATGGCGCCAAGGGTGCTGATGGCAAGCCGATC
>JAPKYY010000216.1 GCA_026394095.1 Acidobacteriota bacterium
GACGGTACGCCGCGTCACGGAGATGCCGTCCTCATTGAGGCGGGCGGTAATCTGATCATCTGTCAACGGATGGGCGGAATCTTCTTCCTCAATCATCTTTTTGACTTTGCGCTTGAGAACCAGCAAGGAAGTTCCGGCACCAGCCGGGCCTTGCACAGCCTCTGAGAAAAAGTACCTGAGTTCAAATACACCCTGCGGCGTATGAACATATTTGCCGGCTACTGCACGGCTGACCGTCGACGGATGCACTCCTATCTCTTCGGCCAAATCATTGATCATCATCGGCTGAATGCAATCAATCCCGTCTTCGAGAAATTCCCGCTGACGCTCAACCACACACTCGCAAACCTTCAGAATCGTCTGCCGGCGCTGCTCAATGTTCTTCATCAACATGAGGGCACTCGAATAGCGCTCACGGATATAGTTGCGAACATCTTTCTCGGGCGAATGGTCTTTGTCGAGCATCCGGCGGTAGCCCGGATTCAAACGAATCTGCGGCAAATCCTCATCATTCAACTGAATCAGGTAGTCTTCGCCGTCCTTGAAAATATAGACATCGGGCTCGACAGTTTGCGCCGCCTGGCTCGAATAACGCAGGCCGGGCTGAGGGTCCAGCTTGCGAATCACGTTTAGTGCAATCTCAATATGATGCAGCGGCCGGCCCAGGGCCTTCGCAATTTCCTTAAATTCCTTACGCTCAATCATCCGCAGATGATCGCTGACCATCTGCCAGGCAACGCCGCCCTTGGCACCACGGCTCTTGAGCTGCAGCAATAGGCATTCACGAAGGTCGCGAGCGCCAATGCCGGCCGGGTCAAGACTCTGAACAATTTCGAGAACATCCTCCATGTCGTCAAAGGTCAGATTCTCGGCCTTGCCAATGTCTTCAATCGGCTCAAGCAAATAGCCGTATTCGTTGAGGTTGCCAATGATGGCTTCAGCCGCTTCGCGTTCGCGGTCATTCATCAGAATCAGACTCAACTGCGAAGTGAGATGGCTGGAAAGTGTTACGGGCGACGAGAGAAAGGTTTCAAATGACGGCTTCTCAGGCGTCTCTCCTGCAGGCGTCTTGTGCCCCGGATCTAGATATTCGTCAAAGTAGCTGCCAAAGTCGATTTCATCAAAGGGATCAGCTGCCTTGGGAGCTTCGGCCGGATCCACCGAAGCTTCGGCAGTGTATTCCACCGGCGGCTCGAATTCGGCTTCCGATTCATAAGAAGCGGCTGGTGGAGTTTCCAGCATCTCCATCACTGCCTGATCGCTGGGGTCGGAATTCCGCTCGGCCTCGAGAAGGTTCTGCACCTCCTGCGGGGTCAGCTCCTCGCCATCCTCACTCTCATCGAGGAAAGGATTTGCGACGATCTCCTGGCTGATCATCTCCTTGAGCTCCAGACGGTTCAACTGGAGTACGGTAACCAACTGCACAAGGCCAGGGGTCAGCGTTTGCTTTTGCGAAACTTGTAATCCTAAGCGTGGCGAAAGCATCTTTTCGTCTTCAGGATACCAATTGAGTCCTTGCCCACCGTCCTCGATCTTGTCATGCTGGATTTGAGCCATGTCGCTCTCAATCCGCTAAGTCGGCAGAAATCTGGATACCAATGACAATTGAATACGCGATCGCACTACAAGAGAAGGCCTGGAAGCTGCTAGGCCGGGGCAAATTGACGGAGGCTCGCGACGCTATCGCCGAGGCACTCAAACTTTTTGAGTTGATTGAAGGTAAAGAAACTCCGGATGTCGCGAATCTCTTGAACGACCTCGCAGACCTCGAAGACCGCTTGGGCCTCTTCGACAAGGCCATGGCCAATGCCCGCCGCAGCATGGAAATCACCGACAAACTGGTGCGCACCTTCAAAGGCGAAGAAGCAACTCTCATCCGGGCCCGTTCCCGAACCCTGCTTGGCACCCTCAACCGCCAGCTTGGAGATTACAAACTAGCCGAGCAATACCTCAAAGATGCGCTGAAGCTGAATCTGAAGCAGTTCGGCAAAGATCACGTCGAGGTAGCAAGCTCTGAGAGCAATCTCGGCATCGTCTACAAATACTCCGGGCAATACGCCAAAGGGCTCGCACTCTACCAAAGTGCCCTCGCCAAGCTGAAGGCACTCTTCGGCGACGATGGCTTTGAGCTCAGCATGGTCAATCACAACATCGGTGGCATTCTGCACGCTGCCGGACGCTTCGCTGAAGCTGAGGCCCCTGCCCGCCGCGCCTGGGAGCTTTCCAAGCTCCACCTCGGTGCCAGCCATCCCCAAACCATGGCCGACGCCGCTTCCCTCGCTGCAATCCTCGACAGCCTCGAGCGCTACAAGGAATCAGAGCCAATCTACCGCAAGGCGCTAAAGGTGTTTGAGAAGCTCTACGGCCCGGAAAACTACGAACTCGCCGTCAACCTCAACAATCTTGCCGCCGTCAAGTCTGCGCAGGGCAAGGCCGAAGAAGCCGAAGAGCTCTACCGCAAGTCGCTAAAAATGTCAGAGAATCTCCTCGGCAAGAAGCACCCTGACGTCGCCCTGACCCTCTACAACCTCGCGAGCCTGTTGCAAGTATCAGGCCGCAAGAGAGAGGCAATTCGCCTCTACGAGCGCGCCCTCAAGATCTTCGAAAAGGTTTTGAAGCCGAAGCATCCCAAGATCCTGCTTGTAAAGAAAGCTCTCGTAGCAGCTCAGGCGTAACAGCGAACCTCGAAGATACGGGCTTCTTCAAGCCCGTTCGTCGCGGTGATATGAACACGCACGGCCTCGGCCTCGACAGCCTCAAAGCGCACGCGGTTCAGGCGCTGGTAATTCCCCGTAACTGTCGCAACAGTCACAAACTCGCTTGAACCCTTTTTGCGCACCTGCACCTTGTAATCCTTAACCGTCTCAGGCTGCGGTTGCCGCTGCGAATCCGCCCGCCAGAATGACGGGTTGGCAGTCAGCACCATTTGCCGCTGAAAGCCCGTATCAAAGGTCAATTGCACCTGACTGATCTTGCGTGGGCTATCCCACTTCAGATCCAGCCAGGCACCCTTATCGGTCATCGGGCCAGCCCAGTGATGGATAGGGCCCTTCGGGATATCACGCGTAATGCCGTCGATCACAAGCGGAGCAACCGCTTCGCCAACGTTACCCGAGCTGGAAACGGTCGCCTTGCGCGCCGAGTCGTTTGCGTCTTCATTGCGAATCAACTCACCCGGCTTGCCCTTGATCGTCTGATCGTCGCGAATCAGCCGCTGCTGGAGTGTAGCCACCAGCTGCCTGTCCTCCGCCAACTGCCTCGGAAGCTTCGCTTTTTCAACACAAAGCGCTGCAGCCGTGCCGACAGCCTGGCCGATAGTGGCACAGGTAGCCATCACGCGGCTCGAAGTAAAGGCAGCGTGCGTAGCGCTGATGTTGCGGCCAGCCATCATGAGGTTGCTAATGTTCTTCGAATAACAACTGCGCAGCGGAATCGGATACACTTCCGGCGTTCTCAACACCGTATTGGGGGGCAGATCGGCGCGATCAAAACCACCAGGCGGGTGATCGTCCATCGGCCAGCCACCCATAGCGACAGAATCGTAGAAACTGCCAC
>JAPKYY010000690.1 GCA_026394095.1 Acidobacteriota bacterium
ACTTTGAATCCGTCGAACACATCAACGCAAGCCACCAGGCCATTGCCTTACGTGACGCTGCCGTATCTGTTGTTCAACCCCAGGGCCGCACCCTCTGGATCCTCGAAGGCTACGAAGGCCCCTCTCTAGAACTTCCGCCCAATGCCTCAATGCTTGTCCTCAACAGCAGTGGGGGAATCGAGATTCCTCCGCAACCAGGCACACCAACACAAATCGATCCGATCGCAAGAGCAGCCGCGCTGATCCCTCAGATCCCCACCGTAGAAGACCAGCCCCTGCCCTTCTCCACCTACGAATTCGAAGACCTGCTCCCGCAACTCTTCTCGCGCAACTGGCTACTGGCAGAACGCCTCTCCCGTCGTGCCGGAGCCTTCTTCCGCGTAAACCATCGCGTAGCAGAAGCCATCTGGCTCTACGAATCCCTGCGCGATCACGCCGAAGCCCAGGGCCACGCCAAGTGCAAAGAAGACTGTGAAAACGAGCTCTATTGGCTGCGCGCCGCAGGCACGCGCAAGAAACAATTGGCCCAAGCCGAACAAGTCAGCCTCTTCTAGCCGCACTCACGATAAACTCAACGGTGGTGCGAAAACTAAGATCCCTCGACTGGTTCGATTCCCGAGAATACTACTCCTTTGCCCGTAGATCCACACTACGCGCCCAGGGCCTCACACGGGCAGCAACCGAAGGCAAGCCCGTAATCGGCATCTGCAACACCGCCTCCGACCTCAACCCTTGCAATCGACACCTCACGCAGGTCTCAGAAGCCGTAAAGCGCGGCGTCTGGGCCGCAGGCGGTTTCCCCTGCGAGTTCCCCGTAATCAGCCTCGGCGAGATGTTTTTGAAACCCAGCGCCATGCTCTACCGCAACCTCATGAGCATGGACGTCGAAGAGATGATCCGGGCCAACCCACTCGACGCCGTAGTGCTGCTAGGGGGCTGCGACAAAACCATCCCGGCTCTGCTCATGGGTGCAGCAAGCGCCAACGTACCAGCCATCGTCGTACCGGGCGGCCCCATGTTATCCGGCACCTTCCGCGGCAAAACACTCGGCAGCGGCACCGACGGCCGCAAACATTTCGACCTCTTCCGCTCAGGAAAATTGACTGACGACGACATGGAAGAACTGGAGTGTTCCATCGCCCGCTCCTCCGGTAGCTGTATGGTGATGGGCACTGCCTCCTCAATGGCGCTCGTCACAGAAGCCCTCGGCATGAGCCTCCCCGGCGCTGCCGCATGGCCAGCTGTAGATTCGCGACGCTACGCCATCGCCGAGCAGAGCGGCACCAGAGCCGTAGCTATGGCAACACACGGCCCAACACCGCGAGAGGTCATGACCCGCCCAGCCTTCCACAACGCCATCACTGCATTGATGGCCGCCGGAGCCTCAACCAACGCAGTCGTGCATCTGCTCGCAATCGCAGGCCGTCTCGGCATCCCACTCTCCCTCGACGATTTTGAATCCATCTCCACACAATCACCGCTACTTCTCGACCTCAAACCCCACGGTCAATACCTGATGGAAGATTTCGCCTATGCAGGAGGCGCCGAAACGCTCCTTCAAAATCTCCTTCCATTACTTGAAGGCGACGCACAAACCGTCAGCGGCACGTCTCTGCGCGATCAACTGGCAAGCCACAACGCACACGAGCAAAGCGTGATCCGGTCCATTCCAAACGCCCTTGACTCCGACGGCGGCATCAAGGTCTTGCGTGGCAACCTTTCGCCCAACGGTGCCTTGATCAAGACCAGCGCCGCCTCAGAACATCTCCTCACCAGCCGCGGCCGCGCCATAGTCTTCGAGTCCAAAGACGAAATGCTCGAGAAGGTCAACGACGAGTCTTTCCAGGTCGAACCAGACAACGTCCTGGTCCTCCGCAACGCCGGCCCACACGGTGGCCCGGGCTTCCCGGAATGGGGCCAGATCCCCTTACCCAAATCCCTCATGCTGCGCGGCATCAGCGACGTTGTCCGAATCTCCGACGCAAGAATGTCCGGCACCAGCTATGGCACAGTCGTTCTTCACATCAGCCCCGAAGCAGCCATCGGAGGCCCACTCGGCGCAGACCAAAATGGCGACTGGATCGAACTAAACGAACCCAACAGAACGATCCAGCTCGACCTC
>JAPKYY010000142.1 GCA_026394095.1 Acidobacteriota bacterium
TGGATGCCTTTCTCAAGGACAAATCGAAGAACGCTTACGAGAAGCAGGTGGATCATCTGCTGGCCTCCCCTCACTACGGAGAACGCTGGGGCCGCCATTGGCTGGACGCAGCGCGTTATGCCGATTCCGACGGCTATGAAAAAGACAAGATGCGGCAGGTCTGGTTCTATCGCGACTACGTGATCAATGCGCTAAACAAAGACCTGCCTTACGACCGTTTCATTCAGGAGCAACTGGCGGGAGACTTGATCCCAAACGCTACGCAGGATCAGCGCGTAGCCACTGGTTTCCTGCGCAATTCGATGATCAATGAAGAGGGTGGCGTTGATCCTGAGCAGTTCCGTATGGAGGCTATGTTCGACCGTATTGATGCGGTGGGCAAGTCGATGCTGGGCCTGACGATTGCCTGTGCGCAATGCCACAACCACAAGTTTGATCCGCTACGCCAGGAAGAGTATTACAAGATTTTCGCTTTCCTCAACAACACACACGAATCGAATGTTGCTGTGTTCAGCCCGGAAGAGCAGATGAAACGGGCCAGCATCTTTGAGAAGGTCAAGACGATGGAAGCGGATCTGCAACACCGCAATCCGGCCTGGGCCGAGCAGATGGCGCAATGGGAAAAGACTCAGCAGGTCAAGACGCGGTGGGAAGCTGTGAAGCCAGAGGTGGACGATATTTCTACTGGCGGGCAGAGGTATCTGATTCAAGCGGATTCCTCAATGATAGGGGCTGGTTACGCGCCCACCAAGCATCGGGCGAAGCTCACCATCAAGCCGCAAACGAAGACGATAGCGAGTTTCCAACTGGAACTTCTCAATGATCCAAACCTTCCGCTGGGCGGGCCAGGACGATCTATCTACGGCACGGGCGCGCTAACAGAGTTTGAAGTGGAAGTGCAGCGTGGCGACCAGGCTAAGCCTGAAAAGGTCAAGGTGTCCCGGGCTACAGCAGACATCAATCTGCCGGAGCGCGAACTCGACAAGCTGTACTTTGACAAGTCGAACAAACGCCGCGTGACCGGGCCGATTGACTTCGCGATCGACGGCAAAGACGAAACCGCCTGGGGCCATGATGCTGGCCCAACACTACGCAATCTGCCGCGCAAGGCCGTCTTTAATCTTGAGACCCCGATTGACAATACCGACAGCAAAACAGTGATCCATGTTTATCTGAGCCAAAAACATGGCGGCTGGAATAGCGACGACAATCAGAATCAGAATTTGGGCCGGGTGCGTTTGTCCGTGAGTGATGACCCGAAGGCCGAGGCTGACCCTGTGCCGATGCGTGTGCGCGACATTCTGGCGACACCGGCAGCCCAGCGCAGCCCCCAGCAATTACAGGCAGTATTCAGCTACTGGAGGACGACCGTGCCCGCCTGGCGTGAAGCCAACGCGCAGATGGACGACCTGATGAAGTCCCTGCCCGAGGGCTCTTCGCAACTCGTACTGACGGCCCGCGATGAGATGCGAAAGACGAACTTGCTCGAACGCGGTGATTTCCTGAAGCCGAAGAATGAAGTGGCACCCGGGGTGCCTGCGTTCTTGAATCCACTGCCGGCCGGCGCCGGCAATACCCGGCTCGACTTTGCCAAATGGATGACCTCGCGCAATGCGCCGACATCGGCTCGCGCGTTTGTAAACCGCGTCTGGCAGGCTTATTTCTCAACTGGCATCGTAGAAACCAGTGAGGATCTTGGCAAGCAGTCTACGGCACCTTCTCATCCGGAATTGCTCGACTGGATGGCTGTCGAATTCATGGAGTCTGGCTGGAGCATGAAGAAGCTGCATCGTCAGATTGTGACTTCCAATACCTACCGGCAATCATCGAAGGTCAATGCAGACTTGCTGGCCAAAGATCCGAACAACCGCCTGCTGGCACGTGGCCCGCGCTTCCGCGTTGAAGGAGAAATTGTTCGCGACATAACCCTCGCAGCGAGTGGTTTGTTGAACGAAAAAGTGGGCGGGCCGAGCGTCTATCCGCCCGCGCCTTCCTTCCTCTTTTTGCCTCCCTCCAGCTACGGCCCCAAGAACTGGGCCGAAGAGAAAGGGGCTGAGCGTTATCGCCGGGCTTTGTATACCTTCCGCTATCGCAGCGTGCCATATCCGGTACTGACCAATTTCGATACGCCCAATGGCGATGTGTCCTGTGTGCGGCGTACACGTTCGAATACCCCCCTGCAAGCGCTTACCGCTTTGAACGAACCGCTCTTTCTCGAAGCAGCCAAGGCGCTTGCCGTCAAGACGCTCAACGAAGGCGGCAAGACCGATGCCGACAAGCTTCGCTACGCATTCCGGCGCACGCTCTCGAGGCCTCCGCTGGCGGCTGAGCTTGCCGAACTGCAGGCTTTCCTCGACAAACAGCGGTCACGCAATTTCACTCCTGAGCAGGCCTGGACGTCACTGGCCCGCGTCATCTTGAACCTCGACGAAACCATTACCAAGGAATAGGCAAACCATGCAAGACAAACTCTCCATTGCGCGTCGTTGGTTCATGAAGGATTAACAAGCCGCAGCTCGCGAAGTTTGACGGCACCTTGCCGCCCGCTGATCTCCTGAAGGGCTACAGAGCTGCCTTCATCAACCCCAATTCCAAGCTGCTGGGGCCCAAGTTCAAGTTTGCGAAGTACGGCCAGAGTGGTGCTGAACTCAGCGAGCTGCTGCCGCATCTGTCGAAGGTGGTGGATGATATCGCCATCGTGAAGTCGATGAGCACGGATGCGTTTAATCATGCCCCCGGACAGTTGTTGATGAACACGGGCAGCATGATCTTCGGGCGGCCCAGTTTCGGCGCCTGGACGACTTACGGCCTTGGTAGCGAGGCATCAGATCTTCCAGCCTTTGTTGTCTTCTCTACCGGTAAAAAAGGGCCTTCGGGCGGAAATTCCTGCTGGGGTTCGGGCTTTCTGCCTACCGTGCATCAGGGCGTGCAGTTCCGCGCCTCGGGTGACCCGGTACTTTATCTGTCAAACCCCGAAGGCATCGATGCGCAGTTGCAGCGCGAGTCGCTCGATTCGATCCGCCGTCTGAATCAGATGAAGCTCGATGATGTCGGAGACCCCGAGATTGCGACTCGTATCAATTCTTACGAGATGGCCTTCAAGATGCAGACCAGCGCTCCCGACCTGATGGATATCTCGAAGGAGCCGAAACACATCCTCGACATGTATGGCGCAGAGCCGGGCAAGCCTTCTTTTGCCAACTGCCTGCTACTCGCACGCCGTATGGCCGAGCGCGGCGTACGCTTTACCCAGATCTTCCACGAGGCTTGGGATCAGCATGGCTCGCTCGTGAAAGACATCACTCAGAATTGCAAAGATACCGATCAGGCCTGCGCCGCCTTGGTTACCGACTTGAAGCAGCGCGGAATGCTCGATGACACGCTAGTTGTCTGGGGTGGCGAATTCGGACGCACACCGATGACCCAGGGCGGCACCGACGGGCGCGATCACCACCCGAACGCCTTCACGATGTGGATGGCTGGTGGCGGCATCAAGCCGGGCCTTGTCATGGGCCAGACCGATGAGCTCGGCTTCAACGTTGTCGAAGACAAGGTGCATGTGCATGATCTGCATGCCACACTCATGCACCTTCTTGGCTTTGACCACACCAAGCTCACCTATCGCTCCCAGGGCCGCAATTTCAGGCTTACCGACGTGCATGGGCACGTTGTCGAAAAAATGCTGGCCTGATTACTTCACTACGTCGACGCTAGCGACAGTTCTTTCGCCGGTACGCATTTCGTTGACGAGTTTACCCTTGGGGTCCACTTCAACAATGCGTCGACCCGTGTAATCGACGATCAGCAAATTGCCGTTGGGCATCATGGCCATGCCGGAGGCCCAGCCGAATTGCAGGTCCATTTTGGTGCCTGCAATGGATCGAACTACCTTGCCTGCCGGATCAACTTCTACGATCTCGCCGGGGTCGCTAATACTGATCATGGTGTTGCCGTTGGCCAGACGAATCGCCTGGTAGGAGCGGCGCTGTTCTCCGTTCGGGGCCTGCCAGCTCCAGATCACCTTGCCGGATTGATCTACTTCAAGGATCTTGGCGATGGCTTCTTCTGCAATCAGCGTAGTGCCAGCTGCCGTGCGGCGGCTGTTGCGCATCCGCATGTTGCCGATGTTGGGCGCTGAGTAATTCCACACTTCTTTCTTGTCAGGAGTGACTTCGATTACTTTGCCGAGCCGTGCGTCACCAATAAGGGTGTTGCCATTGGGCAGCCTCTGGGCACTCAGGGGGTGTTCGAGGCCTGTGGAATAGCTCCAGACTTCCTGCTGCTTTTCGTCGAGTTCCACCACCCGCTTTTCGGGGGCGATGGTGAAGAGGACGTGGCCATTTGGCAGGCTTTGCACGTCGTGCCCTCGCCCATTTTTCTTGGTCCAATACACCTTGCCGGAGGGCCAATCCATCGAGACGATCTCACCGCGCATGCCGTGGTCTGAGATCAGAATGCGGGTTTGCGGTGTGGTTGGTCTGAGGTAACGATCAAGAAACTGAAAGGCAAGGGTCTCGGCGCGCTCTGCATCAGAGCCTTTGAAGCCGTGGCCGGCACCCGAGAACGTCTCCAGCTCGGCATCAACACCTGCATTGATCAGGCGTTCTGTCAGTTGCACGCTGTGTTCGTAAGCAACATAGGCATCTTTGGTGCCGTGAAGTGAAAGCGTGGGGGCGGCATTGGGGTTCACCCAATTGATCGGGCTCGCCTTCTGGTGGATCTTGCGGTTTTGATCGAGATGGCCGCCCAGCCAGAGGGGCAGCACATCGGCTGCATCGACACTCTTGGAATAGCTCTGTGTGAAGTCAGTGGGCCCGTAATAGTTGATGACAGCTTGCACTTTGCTGGAGAATTCGCGGTTGGGGCCGGTTCCCTCAAACTCTGCGACATCGCCAGTGAGGCCGAGCATCAACACCAGGTGGCCGCCGGCGCTGCCGCCCCAGGCTCCGATGTGATCCGGGTCGATGCCGTACTTGGCAGCATTCGCGCGAAGGAATCTAACAGCCGCCTTGGCATCTTCTACCGAAGAGGGAAACTGATTTCGGGGTGCCAGGCGATAGCTGGCGGTGGCTGCGACATAGCCACGCTCGGCAAGGCGGTTGGCCTGCTGCAGGTAGCTTTGACGTTTGCCTGCCCGGAAGCCTCCCCCGTGGATCAACAGGACGGCAGGCGCTGGGCCTGTCTGATTTTTGGGACGGACAATGTCCATCTCCATCTTGGCGCCGACGTTGGAATATTCCACGGTGACTGGCGGAGTCTGGGCAAAGAGAAGACAAAGAAGAAGGCTAGGAGACATCATCGGGAGCATATCACTTCTGGCATGCTGGAATCATGAGCAAAATTGACTGGAACTATCATCGCCCTGGCTGAACGAGCTGTGGAAAGACGCAGGAGTTTCTTGCGAAGAACAAAGTAGCGGTGAGTGAGCAGTTGGATGCCAAGAAGAAGCCTCTAGGCCGGAGTGACGCCGAGGCGTTATTGAAGGCTGCCGACGAGGTGTATGTGGCCAAGGGCAAGAAAGTGCTTCACTTCAAGATGAAGCAGGCAGACATGGATGAGGTACTGGCGGTGGTGCTGGGGCCTACAGGCAATCTGCGAGCCCCAACCTTCAGATCGGGCAAGACGCTGGTGGTGGGCTTTGATGAAGCTGCCTACAGCGCCGTACTTGGTTAGTATCTATTTGGCGCGGGCCATCTCTTCCACCAGATCGTAGTGGAACTTAACGAAGGTATAGAGCGAAGATTCGAGGATGCGTTCCTGGTCGGAGTGGGCTCCGAAGCCCTTGGGGCCATCCTCAGAATCGATCATCGGCCCGATGCCGTAGCACTGCATTCCTTTGGCTCGCAGGAATGCCATATCGGTTGCGCCGGTAGACATAGTGGGTAGCGTGGGCACACCGGGGTAGTGCTTCTTAGCCACAGCCTCAATTGTCTTGAATGCTTCGTTGTCGAGGCGGGAAGGGGCGCCACCGGGACGCGTAGCCCCTCCACCGTCGCGGACAACTTTGACGGCAGGGTCGTTGATGACGCTGCGAAGCATGTCGTAGAACTTGGTGAGGTCTTCGTCAGGGAGGGCGCGAATGTCAAGGGTTGCTTCGGCTTCGGAGGGGATGACGTTGCGGCGGTAGCCCGCCTTGATGATATTCGGTGAAATTGAGGTGCGGAGCATCGAGTTATGGCGGGGTTCGTTGGCCGCCATGTAGGCCTGGATGGCGTCGGTCTTATCGGGGTTGAGCAGGCCGTTGTAGCGATCCCGTTCTTCTGGAGTGGAGACGGTGGCGAGGCGTTCGAAATAAGTGCGGGTGGTGTCGTTCAAACGCATGGGAGGCTGCCACGCGGCAACCTTGGCGACGGCCTGAGCGATGTGGACCACAGCATTGGATTGCAAAGGAACCGAACCATGACCAGCAACACCACTCGCGACAAGGCGCACGCCTGATGGAAGCTTCTCTGTCGTCTGGACAGAGACGAAGCGGAGACGGTTGTCGGTGCGAACGGCAGAACCACCTTCAGCGAAGCAATACTCGGCATCGATCTCGGGCCAGTGCTCACGAACCAGATAGGCAACGCCAAGGACAGGAGCGCCTTCTTCGCCAGCTTCAGCCATGAAGATGACATCACGATCCAGTGCCAGCTTCTGACGCTTGATCAGGATGATCGACATCATCGCGGCAACCAGATTGTCCTTATCGTCCACCGTGCCGCGCCCGTAAATATAGCCGCCTTCGCGGTTGGCAGAGAATGGCCCGTGGGTCCATTTCTT
>JAPKYY010000493.1 GCA_026394095.1 Acidobacteriota bacterium
AACGCTGGGGCAGGCACTGGATGGACGTAGCCCGTTTTGGCGAAGACAATCCAACCTCCGAGGCCACAAACGGCGCCTATCCCTATGCCTGGCGCTACCGCGACTGGATCATCGAGGCGATCAATCGCGATATTCCTTACAACCAGTTCGTGACGATGCAACTGGCCGCCGACCAGCTCCCCAACACCAAACGCGAAGATCTGCGCGCCCTGGGCTACCTTGGCGCCGCCCCCGTCTATCACAAGGATCAACGCCTCTCTGCCGATGTGATCGGCGGCTTCCTTTCTGACGATTGGGACGAGCGCGTCGACGCCGTGACGCGCGGTCTGCTGGGAATGACCGTCGCCTGTGCGCGCTGCCACGATCACAAATTTGATCCGATTCCCACCAAAGACTATTACGGCCTCGCCGGCGTCTTTGCCTCAACCATGCGCACCGAGCAGCCCATGTTTGAATTAGACCCAGAGGTCGAAACCCGCTACATGTGGGCCAAACGCCGGCTAATCGATTTGAGCTATTCGGTGAGCTTGTTAACTGGCGAAGCTTCCACCGTAGTCGACAGTGAATCGAGGGTGGCCAAGTGGAAGCTCGAAATCCAGGCCCTCAAAAAGGAGATGGAGACTCTGCTCGAGAGGTCCCCAACCTTGCTCGCCAGTCTGGCAAGATATTGGACACCTCCACCCCCCAGGCCAGCCGGGCCCCCAGTAGAGAGAGGCCGCCGCCGCCCACCGCTAACTTCAACGGAACCATTCTTTAACACCGTATTCGACGCCGCGCAGTTTATTGATGGCTCCGACGCCAACTACACCTTCATCAACTACAAGGCTGGCGAGGCCCGCGACGTCCCGGTCTTGCGTAACGGCAACGTTGCCACGCCGGGCGAGATCGTCCCGAGGCATTTCCCTGTCGTTCTCTCCAAAGGTGACAGCCGTTTCACCAAAGGTTCCGGGCGCCTTGAATTGGCTCAAAAGATCTTCACCGATGCCGCCCCGCTTGCCGCCCGTGTCATCGTCAACCGAGTCTGGGGCTGGCATTTCGGCCGGCCTCTAGTGGGAACCCCAAGTGATTTCGGAGTACAAGGCGAGACCCCCACTCATCCCGAATTGTTAACCGATCTTGCCGCCCGCTTCGTCGCCCACGGCTGGTCTTTGAAGTGGTTGAATCGCGAGATCATGACCTCAGCCGCATACCAGCAATCCAGTAGTCCGCGTGCCGCCCTGATGAAGCTCGATCCAACCAATACCCTCTACTGGCGCATGTCCCCCCGCAGGATGGATATTGAATCCTACCGGGATTCCATGCTGCGAGCCTCTGGCCGGCTGAGTGACAAGATGTATGGCCCTTCTGAAGAAGTAGAAGCCCCAACCAACGACCGCCGCACTGTCTATAGCCGCATCAGCCGTGGTCGCTTGAGCGCGCTCCTCAAAAACTACGACTTCCCCGATCCCATGCAAAGTAGCGGTTGGCGCGATCAAACCACCACATCTTTGCAGCAGCTCTTTGTTCTCAACAGCCCATTCATACAGGAATCAGCAAAAGCTCTGGCCAAAGCGGTCAGCGAAGCTTCAACAGACGATGGCAAAATGCGCGAACTCTACCGTCGTGTTTTATCCCGCGAAGCAACACCGAAAGAACTGGATCTGGCTTTGAGCTTTCTATCCAAGGGCACCGTCGAGCAATACGCACAAGTTTTGTTATCAACCAATGAGGAGATCTTGTGGCCATAACCAGCAGACGCCATCTCATCCAGAAAGCCTTTGGCGGAGTCGCAACTCTCGGGTTAAATTCCCTGCTTGGCGCTGATCGTCCTCTCGGTCATTATTCGGGCCAGCGAACCCCAGGCAAGGCCAAGCGCGTCATAAGCCTCTTCCTGGCGGGCGGCCCGTCGCACGTAGATCTCTTTGACCCCAAACCATCGCTGCTCAAGTTTCAGGGGCAACGGCCTGGTTCTACCGATCTAAGAACAGAACGTCAAACCGGCGGGCTCATGCCCAGCCCTTTTTCTTTCGCAAAGAAAGGTAAGAGCGGCATCGATGTCAGCGAGATTTTGCCCCGTCTTGGTAGCGTCATCGACGACGTGTGTGTGATTCGGTCGATGTATTCATTCAACCCGACGCACACTCCCAGCGTCAGCCTTTATCACACCGGGTCGATTCTCCTGAACCGCCCGTCAATTGGCTCCTGGGTCACCTATGGCCTTGGTTCTGAGAATCAGAATTTGCCCTCCTTTGTTGCCTTGGGTGCCAGCTCACTCGGTGGATCTTCCGCACGTGCTGGTTTCCTTCCATCAGAAACGCAGGGCACTCCGGTGAACAACGCCGAACTGGATCCCGAGAAGATGATTCCCAATCTTCGCAACGAGAAACTCGATCGTACTGCGCAGCGCCAGCAACTCGATGCACTTCAAGCTCTTAATCAAGGCTTCAGCCAATCCTTTGGTGCCGATGCATTTCTCGAAGGACGCATCCAGTCCATGGAAGCGGCATACCGCATGCAGTTTGAGGCGATGGATGTCTTTGACATCCGAAAAGAAACTGCCCAGACACGCGCACTTTACGGTGACACCCCGCTTGGCAATGGCTGCCTGCTGGCGCGAAGGCTGGTGGAGAAAGGCGTCCGCTACGTCAATCTAGGCTTCGGCGATTGGGACGATCACAAAGACATTGAAGCAGCCTACAAGAAGAAAATCCCGGCCATGGATCAAGCCGCTGCAGCCCTCATCCAGGATCTCAAACAGCGCGGCATGCTCGACGACACGATTGTCATGTGGGGCGGGGAATTCGGCCGCACACCCGTATCTGAGAGCGGTACCGGCCGCGATCACAATCCCTACGGCTTCACCATGCTGATGGCAGGCGGCGGCTTCAAAGGCGGCATCGCCCATGGCGCCACCGACGACTTCGGCTTCAAGGCCGTCGAGAACCGCGTCTCCATTCACGACCTTCATGCCACCATGCTCTACGCTCTCGGCCTCGATCACACACAATTGACCTATCGCTATGCTGGCCGCGACTTCCGCCTCACCGATGTCTTTGGCAACGTTGTAAAAGACATCTTGACCTGACAAAGGGTATAGACTCATAGGGATTTCCCTATGCTGCCTGTACTCTACCTAATGGCTTTCGCTCAAGCCGATATTGCCCTCGAGCAGCGTTTCACCAAAACAGTAAAACCCTTCGTTGCAACCTATTGCGCCGGCTGCCACAGCGGGCAGAATCCAGCTGCGCAATTGAATCTCGATACCTATAACAAGCTCGCCGACGTGGTTCGCGATCATCCACGCTGGGCCCAGGTAAGCGAGCGCCTCAAGGCCGCCGACATGCCTCCCAAAGGCATGAAGCACCCTGAAGCCGCCGCAAGCCAGCAGATCATCGATTGGGTAGAGGCCATGAGGATGAATGAAGCCCGCAAGCACGCTGGAGAACCAGGCATCGTCCTCGCCCGCCGCCTCAGCAATGCCGAGTACAACTACTCCATTCGCGATCTCACCGGCGTCGACATTCAGCCCACCAAAGAATTCCCCGTGGACCCAGCCAACCCCGAAGGTTTCGACAACACAGGCGAATCCCTCTATGCCCGCTACTTCATGGCCGCCTGGGCCTATAGGAAGGGCAAGCCAGCCGCAACACTAGCTTCGGTAGCTGCCGAGTATCACGTCAGTCCTAAGTATTTGCCATTGGTTTGGCAGGCCCTTGAAGGGGCGAAAGAAGAAGTGGGTCCGTTAGCCAAACTGCAAGCGATGTGGCAAGCCCTCCCTCTGCAAGCCGACGCAGCACAAGCCGGATGCGTCCAGATGCGAGACTACGTGCTTCGGGTTCGTGCCCTGGTGGCCAAGCACTATGCAAGCCCCGTAGTAAAGGGTTTAAGCACAACTTCTCAACCGCTGATGAACTGGAAGTTGAACCTCTTTGCCCAGAAGCGTCGAGACTTTGACCCGGCAGCCCTACTCGTCGAAGGCGAACCACTCCCCGAGATTCCCCCAGCACCCAAGCCCGGCGAATTCTTCATCCGGGCCGTGGGCGACAGTGTGGCCAAGCAAGCCAGCGCAAAAATGATCAAGGCCCGGCTGGCTGACATGGAGCCGCTCAAGGTTCCTGCTGGAGAGCGCGCCAGATACGAAGCTGCCTTCGCCCGTTTCGCCAGCACTTTCCCCGACGCCTTCTACATCAGCGAGCGCGGCCGTTTTTTCCCCGACGACACTCAGGACAAGGGCCGGCTTCTCAGAGCAGGCTTTCACAACGTCATGGGATACTTCCGCGACGATCTTCCCCTGCGCGAGATGATCCTCGATGCAAAGCAGACGCGCGAACTCGAAACCCTCTGGCAGGAATTCGACTTCATCGCCGACCACACCATCCGCACCTACACTCAGTACTTCTTCAACCAGAGTGGCGAAATCCTGGGCAACGGCCGCGAGTCTGGCAGCGAACGGCCAGCCGACAAAGCAGTAACGGATCCCGCCGTAATCTTCGGCCTGCGCGACCAATACCTGGCCAAAGCCAAGTCCGATGAAACCAACGACAAAGTGTCCATCGATGCCATCGAGGCTCACTTCAAGCGCGTCAACCAGGAGATTCGTGCGGTAGAGAAAATGCGAGCTGAATCCGAGCCCCGTCACCTTGTAGCTCTCGCAAACTTCGCCGCCCGCGCCTACCGCCGCCCACTCACTCCTGTCGAGAAGAATGACCTCATCGCCTACTACCGCCAGATCCGCGAGAAAAGCGGCCTCTCTCACGAAGAGGCGATCCGCGATTCCATCGTCGGAATCCTGATGTCTCCAGACTTCTGCTATCGAATTGACCTTCTCGACAATCGCCTCTCCAGCGCACCCGTCAAGCAGTTGCCAGACATCGCTCTCGCCAGCCGCTTAAGCTTCTTCCTCTGGTCCAGCCTGCCAGACCAGAAGCTCCTCGATCGGGCCGCAACGGGTCAACTACGACAACCCGGAGTTTTGGTCTCAGAGCTGAGAAGAATGCTCAAAGACGAACGCGCCAAACGCTTCGCCACTGAGTTCGCCGGCCACTGGCTCGACTTCCGACGCTTCGAAGAACACAACACCGTAGACCGTCAGCGCTTCCCCAGCTTCACCAATGAACTCCGGCAGGCTATGTACGAAGAGCCCCTTCGCTACATCGAAGACGTAATTCGCAACGACCGTTCGGTGCTCGACCTCCTTTACGGCAAACACACCTTCGTCAATCAAGTCCTGGCCAAACACTACGGCATGCCGGAGATTGCCGGCAAGCCCGACACCTGGCTTCGCGTCGATGATGCCCGCACCTATGGCCGCGGCGGCTTGCTCCCGATGGCTGTCTTTCTAACCCAGAATGCCCCCGGCCTGCGCACCAGCCCCGTCAAGCGCGGCTACTGGCTTACCAAGCGAGTGCTGGGTGAAAACATTCCGCCTCCACCTGCGTCTGTCCCAGAGTTGCCGGGAGACGAAGCCAAAGGCGAGCTGCCTCTGCGCGACATGCTCGTCAAGCATCGCGAGAATCCCAGTTGTGCCGGCTGCCACGCGCGTTTTGATTCTCTCGGGCTGGCCTTTGAAGGCTACGGCCCCATTGGGGAAAAACGAAGTCTCGATCTCGGTGGCCGCCCTGTCGATACCAAAGCAACCTTTCCCGACGGCAGTCAGGGCTCTGGCTTTGATGGCGTCCTGAATTACGTAAGCATCAAACGCGAGAAAGACTTTGAAGAGAATCTGCACCGCAAGCTGCTCGCCTATGGCCTTGGCCGCTCGCTTTTGCTTTCCGATGAAATTACAATAGGTCGCATGAAAGGCAAAAAGGGTTTTGCCTCTTTAGTGGAAGTGATCGTCACAAGTCCGCAGTTTTTGAACAAGCGTGGAGGAGAGGCCGATGCCCGAAAGAAAAACGTCAGTGAATAACAAGATCGCCCGCCGCGCCGTTCTGCGTGGTGCTGGCGTCACCATGGCCCTCCCGTGGCTGGAATCCTTCGCCGCCTCTGCTGCCACAACATTCCCCAAACGCTTCGGTGTCCTCTTCATGGGCAATGGAGTCAACGAGAATCATTGGAGTGCCGAAGGCCAGGGCGCTGACATGAAGCTCAGCAAAACGCTCTCTGTCCTTGAGCCCATCAAGCACAAGATCAATGTCATTGAAGGTCTCTATTTGAAGATGGCGATGGGGCAGGGTATTCATCCTGCTCAGACCGGCAGCCTCCTCTCGGGCGCAACCATCCACAAAGGCCCGATCATCCACGCTGGCGCCACCATAGACCAAATGATCGCCAATCACATCGGCCAGGACACTGCCCAACAAAGCCTCG
>JAPKYY010000941.1 GCA_026394095.1 Acidobacteriota bacterium
TATCGAATTGTTGCCGTTAATTTTTGAATGCCGAGGTGGAGTGGACAAGCTTGAGTTAAAGGTGGCTTCCGGTCACCGCTGCTTCGATGGCGAGATGATTGCCGAAGTAGAAGGGCTTGCGTCGACTCTGCTCGAGTGTGAGCGTACTGCCCTGAATTTCATGCAGCGGTTGAGTGGCGTTGCAACACTGGCATCCCGCTTTGCGGCAGAGGTTGCTCATACCAAATGCAAGGTGCTCGATACCCGTAAGACAACGCCTGGGCTGAGGCGGCTGGAGAAGCTGGCGGCTGCTGCTGGCGGGGTGACCAATCACCGGATGGGTTTGTTTGATGCCGTTCTGATCAAGAACAACCACATTGCTGCGGCAGGCGGCGTTCGGCAAGCGCTTGAGGCTTCCCTTCCCCATGGCATCCCTGTAGAAATTGAAGTTCGCACGCGGGCTGAGCTCGATGAAGCGTTAGCAAATGGAGCGACCAAGCTCTTGCTCGACAACCTGACGCCGGCTGAGGCTCGTGAATGGATCGACTACATCGCAGGGCGGGCGAGTTGTGAGATCTCCGGTGGGGTGACCCTTGCTACGGTTGGCGCTTATGCCGAAGCTGGGGCTGATTTTGTTTCCAGTGGAGCAATTACCCATTCGGCCGTTTCGAAGGATCTTAATTTTCGCCTTGAACTCCTATGAGTGGAGTGATCTGGCATGAGTCGCTCGATTCAACGATGACCGAGGCTTCCCGGCTTGCAACCGAAGGGGTAGGAAGTGGGACAGTCGTTGCAGCGCTTCGGCAGACTGCCGGGCAAGGTCGGCAAGGCCGCCAGTGGCTGAGCGAGACTGGGGACGGACTGTATTGCACCTTCATCCTCGATGTAGCAGATGCGACGGCGATTACGCTTGGGCTAGGCGTCGCCGTGGTTGAGGTGTTGGCTCCAATCGTTGGCGAAGGGCTGGATGTGCGCTGGCCAAATGATGTTCTTTGGCGTGGACGGAAGTTGTGCGGGATTTTATCGAGACTGGAGAATGGGCGGGTGCTGGCGGGAATTGGCGTGAACCTGAACCAGACTGTGTTCCCGGATGGCTTGCGGACACCAGCGACATCACTACGCCTGATCACGGGCAAATCATTTTCGCCCCAAGATGTTTTGGAACTGCTGCGGAGACCGGTAGAAGAGATGGCCGCTCTTTCGAAGCTCGATCGTTTGCGGCTCTTTGCACAAACTTCTAGCTATGTGAGCGGCCGAAGAGTAAGAGTGGACCTCGATGGGCCTATGCTTGAGGGTGTGACGGATGGACTGGACGAGAATGGATTCCTGCGAATCCGGAAGGAGGACGGGACGCATGAGACGGTATATGCCGGTGGCGTGCGGGCTCTGGACTAACGATGCTTTTAGCAATTGATGCGGGCAATACGAATGTGACAGTGGGTGTGTTTGACGGGGCAAAGCTGATCTCCAGTTGGCGGCTGCGAACGATTCGCGAGCAGACGGCAGATGAGTGGGGCATCAGCTTGCGCAGCTTGTTCCGGGTGGGTGAACTGGATGCGCGGATCATTACCGGTGTTGTGATTTCGAGTGTGGTGCCACCGCTAGACCGGCAATTGGCCGAAATGGCTCAGCGCTACTTCCGATGTGAAGCCCTCTTTGTTTCTGTAGATGTGGATCTGGGGTTGAAGGTGGCGTTTGACAATCCTCGCGAGGCAGGCGCAGACCGTCTTGCCAATGCCGCAGCTGCTTTTCATAAATACGGCGGGCCTTGCGTGGTGGTGGATCTGGGTACGGCGATCAACTTTGACGTCGTGAGTGCAAGTGGCGATTTTCTGGGCGGCATCATTTGCCCGGGGATCGGCATTGCCATCAGTGGCTTGTTTGAGAAAGCTGCGCGATTGCCGCTGGTAGACTTTCGCGAGCCCCGCCAGCTGATTGGCAAGAACACGGTGGATTGCATACAGAGTGGCCTTTATTACGCGACGATCAGCACAATCGACGGGATACTGGAGCGGTTGCTAGAGGAGCTCGGCAGCGACACGAAGGTGATTGGCACCGGCGGGCAGGCGAAGTTGATTGTGAGCGGGTCGAAGCACCTGAAGGTGGTCGATGAAGACCTGACACTGGAAGGCGTGAGGATCATCTGGGAGCGCAATGCAGCAGCCTGAGCCGTTCAACTATTTCAACTACTACACCGAGATCGAAGAGCATTTTCAGGTGGCTCGAGGGACGAGTCTGTTTCTGCTCTCGCCTCTGGACTGGGCTCTGATTGAGACCTGGAAAGATTCGGGGATTCCATTGCAGGCCGTCTTGCGCGGCATCGATAAAGCCTTTGAAAAATGGCGGGCCAAGAAATCGAAAACCAATCAGGTGAATTCGATTGCCTATTGTTCCCAGGCCGTGATGGAAGAAGCAAAGCGGATTGATACTCCCCGGGAAGAGAAAATCGTCGAGGCCCCCTTTGAGGGGGCTGAGCTGGACAAGCATTTGCGGGGGAGCGCAGCCAAGCTGCCGCCGGGCTTTGAAGAAATCGCGACTTCGCTTGAGGCTCTTGCCGTTGAAAGCATGCTTTGGATGGACAAGCTGGAGGAGTTAGAACAGCGCCTGACCTCGCTTGAGGACAAAATGGTGGCGATCGCCCGCAGCAGACAAAGCGAGGAGCAGATTCTGGGGGTCAGAAAGCAGCTGGAGTCGCAACTGAAGCCCTACCGGGGCAAGATGAGTGCAGCGGAATTAATGATGATCGAAAAGAAGTTCTTCGACCAGCGGTTGCTTGAAGACTCTGGCTTGCCGCGCTTGAGCCTTTTCTATCTGGGATAACCTGGCGCGCGAAGTAGCAGCGAGAGCAAAGAGCCAGGGGGCAATCTGAAATAAGAAAGCCTGTAGCGGGCCATAATACGCCACTGCAGTGATTGCGGGGAAAAGGCTAAGGACCACCAGCCCAGCCCGCAGCAAGGCGTGACCAGCAAGGAAACGAAAACTATTGGTGAGTGTACAGCCGCCCATCTGCAGAGCCATGCCCTGCAAGAGACTACTCATTGCAGCAGCACCCAGCAACATCGACAAATTGAGGATCTGAAGCCAATGCGCAAATGCGTATGGTGAAGCTGATTCACTCAGTTGGCCGCGACGCAGGATGATAACCAGACACAGCAGCATCGCGAGACTTACACCCATCCAATCGCGCAGCCGCGGGCGGAAGCCAAGACCCAGTCGCGAGATAGTTATATAGATCGCAGCCACGCCGTAGAGGAGGCCGCCGATGACAACAAGCAGCAGAAGTTGGCGAATAAGACCGCAGAGAAAGCCTCTCGTAAAGTTAAGCCAAACCAGATCGAGAAGCGGATTTTCGATGAGGTGGCGCAGGCAGGCACCAGCGCAACTCCACTGCAATGCCCGAAAAGCTCTCCCCATCAGCGATTGACCCGGGTATTCTGCAGCTGCTGAGCCGAAAAGGTAGCAGGCAAGTGCGTAGGCGGCCTGAGCTGAAAATTGAGC
>JAPKYY010000299.1 GCA_026394095.1 Acidobacteriota bacterium
AGCGCAAGGATCGGGAGCGCCCATAGGGCCAGGCGAGGAAATTGAGAAGAGGCCGGTTTGGCTTCCTGTACTTCGGCGATGAGCCGGTACCCGG
Organism: Acidobacteriota bacterium; assembly: GCA_026394095.1. Classification (GTDB taxonomy): domain Bacteria; phylum Acidobacteriota; class Terriglobia; order Bryobacterales; family Bryobacteraceae; genus Bryobacter. The sequence goes on from JAPKYY010000299.1 coordinate 95, forward strand.
TTTTTGAAACCGTCTGGATGTACTTACGTTCTTTGTCCTCGTCGCCGAGGGCCTTGCGGATGACTGAGATCGTCGTCGTGAGGTTCGCTTCTTCGACGTAGGTAGCAGGCCAGAGTGCAGTCATCATTTCCTGCTTTGTAAGCAGTTGGCCGCGAGCCTTGACAAGCAGTTCCAGGGCATCAAAGGCCTTCGGGCTCAGATTGATAAAGTCCTTGCCTCGACTTAAACTGCGGTTTTGTGTGTCAAGCACAAAGGGTCCGAACTTGAGACGGGGGTACTCGGAGGCCATTTCTGGAGGTGCAGAACCAGTATACGACTGCATGTAACAATCCGTAACCCATTGATAACAAAACGCAGGAATTCATTGAGAATTTCCTTAGATGCTTTTGAGTACGCCTGTTCGCCGATTCCGATAGATTTGTCGAAATGCGAAAGTGGATCTTTCTGATTTGCGTGATGGCTCTGGGCCTCCAGGGGCAAAGTAGCGGAGAGCTGCAAAAGGCGATCGAGGACGTTCAGTGGAAGCTGGAGCTGAGCGATATTGCCGATGTCTCAAAGTTTCGATATACCGGCCCGGGAAGGGGCAAGGGTAGCGATGGCTCGATGATTCTCTATGCCTACAGCTTTCTGCCGAAGAAACGCGTTGCAGGTGAAAAGAAGCCGTTGATTGTTCTGGTGCATGGCGGTGTACATGGGACTTTTGAGACCAGTGGTCCGGCCAGTCACGTCTCAATCGTGCGAGAAATGGTGGAAAGGGGCTACGCGGTGGTGGCTCCCGATTACCGTGGTAGCGCTGGTTATGGCGCTGCGTATGAGAATGCGATCGACTATGGTGCCAAAGAAAATGACGATGCTCTTCTGGCTCGCAATTGGATGCTCGAGCGCTACAGCTTTCTCGACCCGACCAGGGTGGGCATCGTGGGTTGGAGCCATGGCGGGATGATCGCGTTGATGAATGTTCTGCTGCATCCTGAAAGTTACGCCTGCGCCTATGCCGGTGTACCGGTAACGGACATGATCGGGCGTCTGGGCTATCAGAATGATGCCTATCGCAAGACAATGACTGACAGCATCGGCAAGGAAGCCCGGGCGGACGTGATGGAATACCGGCGCCGGTCGCCTATTTTCCATGCCGGGAAGCTACAGCGGCCGTTGTTGATTCATGGCAACACCACTGATGAGACTGTGAATGTCTACGAAGTGGAGTCGATGATTGCTTTTTTGAAGGCTGCTGGAAAGAATTTCGATTCGAAAATCTACGAAGCAGCCCCTGGCGGGCATCATTTCAACCGGATTGATACAAAACTGGCGCGGGATTCGCGTCAGGAGATTTACGAATTTTTGACGAGGTATTTGAAACCGTGAAACAACTTGGACTTTGGATCGCCTGCCTGACGGTAGCGGCAATAACTCTGTGCGGGCAGACCAGCGGCACTATTAATGGAACGGTGAGAGATGCATCCGGTGCCCTGGTGCCTGGAGCGAAGATTGAGGCACGAAGCACTACCGGTGGAGAGCGCCGTGAAACCACAAGTAGCGAACGAGGAGTTTATACTCTGCCGTTTCTTCCGCCAGGGGAGTATCAAATTGAGGTTTCACGCGACGGGTTCTCAACGGCGGTAGTCAAGGCGACTCTCAATGTGGCTGATGTGATTGCCGTTGATGTGGCGCTCAAGGTATCCAGTTCTGCCGAGCGGATTGAGGTGACCTCGAGTGTTCCTCTCCTGCAGACTGAGAACTCCGCGCTGGGGCGTGTTGTCGAGGGCACCACAGTAAAAGAGTTGCCATTGTCTTCGCGTAACTTTACGCAGCTGCTCGCGTTGTCGCCCGGGACATCCGGCCCTCTGAACGATGCAGGCGCTCTGGGCCGAGGCACACAGAACATCTCGTCTGGTGGAGCGCGGCTTGGTTCGAATTCGATCTACATCGACGGTGTGGACGCCGTTAACATTCACAGCAACACGGCCAACGAAAACGCATTTGCCTCAAACGGTCTGGTTGCTCCCTCGCCCGAGGCGATTCAGGAATTCAAGGTGCAAACGGGTTTGTACGATGCAACGTCGGGGCGTAGTGGCGGAGCTGCGGTTGTTCTGGTTACCAAGTCTGGCGGGCCGCAGTTTCACGGCACACTGTTTGAGTTCTTTCGCAATAACCAGCTGAACGCGAACAGCTTTTTCTTTAACAATACAGGGCAATCGAGACCGGTACTCAAGCAGAACCAGTTCGGCGGAAACCTGGGCGGACCGGTGCGCAAAGACAAGACCTTCTTCTTCTTTTCCTACCAGGGAACCAGGCAGCGGAATGGATTGTCGGGCTCGAGTTCACTGACACTGCCAAGGCTGACAGCAGACCGGAGCCGGGCCGCACTTGGCCGTACCTTTGCAGGAACCAGAGGAGCACGCGGTGGCCCGGCAATTCTTGCTGATGGGTCGAATATCAATCCTGTTGCTCTTGCGCTTTTGAACTATAAGCGAGAGAACGGAGACTATGTGATTCCGAGTCCGCAGAGTGATTCTGCTGGTGTGAATTACACGACATCGATTCCGGCACGCTATTCGGAAAACCAGTACATCTCAAACGCGGATCACCAACTGACCAGCATGAATCGGCTGACATTCAAGTCGACCATCTCAGCCCAGCCGGCGTTTCAGCCCTTGCCTGCAGCAAACCTGCCGGGCTTTGGCACGACACAGGATTTCAAGAGCCGGATTATCAGCTTGACCGACACTCATGTATTCACTCCGAACCTCGTCAACGAAGGCCGCATGGGCTTTTCCCGACTGCTGGGAACCGTGCAGCCGGAGACGCAAATTCCGCTGAGTTCAATCGGGATGAGACGCTTCAACTCGGCCGACTTCGGAGACATTCCTCAGATCACAGTGACCGGTGCTTTCAGCATTGGCTATAGCGTGAACGCAGATCAGGGCGTGGCTCAGAACACATTCCACTGGGTGGATACGCTGGCCTGGACCAAGGGTAAGCATCAGTTTAAGGGTGGGCTTGAAGCGCGCCGTTATCAGGACAATTACTACTCGAATAACCGCATGCGAGGCACGCTGACGATGCAGAGCTTTGGAGATTTTCTGATCGGTCTCCCTGGCACTCCTCTTGCCGAAGGGGGCAACGGGACAGGCTTCAGCAATATCAATACTTCAAGTGTTGCCAGCGGTGTGACCAAACGTGCGGATCGGATGACCGATCTGGCGTTCTTTGTTCAGGATGACTGGAAGGTGAGTTCGCGACTGACGATCAATGCGGGGCTTCGCTGGGAGTACCTTGGCCTGGCTGTCGACAAGGCTGGCAGGAATGGCAGCTTCGATACGC
>JAPKYY010000858.1 GCA_026394095.1 Acidobacteriota bacterium
CTGGGCTTGATGCGGTTTACCATCTGCATCCGATGCGGGATGGGGCGGGGAAGTTTTCGCTTGGCTTGCCGGCGATGCCGGCTGGGGAGTACCGGTTGTTTGCCGATGTTGTGCATAAGTCGGGATTCCCGGAGACACTTACTGCGAAGCTAAGTTTGCCTGCGGATCAGGCGGGGCCGGCGGCATCGACAGACGATGCGGGGGCGTTAGTTGGTGGTGCGGTTGAGGGTGTGGTGTTTGAGCGGCCAGAGAAGCTGGTGGCAAATCAGGCAGTGACACTGCGGTTTCGAGTGCAGGACAAGGATGGAAATCCTGCGGCAAATTTGCGAGAGTATTTGGGGATGGCGGCGCACATGGCGGTTGTGAAGAAGGACTTTAGTGTGTTCTCGCACATACATCCGAGCGGGAATGTTTCGATGGCGGCCTATGAGATGGCACAAAGCAACCTTTTGCCTTTGAATGCCAATGTGTTAGTATCCTCGCATGCGAAAGAGGCTGGTAGTGCCGCTGTGCCTGCCGAGTTCAGTTTTCCGTTTGGATTCCCTTCGCCGGGTGAGTATCGGCTGATCTTACAATTTGCCCGACCGGAAAAAGTAGAAACCGTATCTTTCGATATTACGGTTCAGAAATAGATTTCGAGGAGTCTTTTGATGTGGCCGGCCATTCGTGAACTGATAGAGCAGTTTGATGAAGCCGTAATCGTCTTGGACGAGAGTGGCGAAATCACGTTTGTCAATCAGGCTGCCCAGAAGAATCCGGCAATTCAGGCGTTAAGGATTCCGGCCAAGCCGGCTGAAAGCCCTGCAGGGTTTTCGATTCCAGAACTGGACAAGGCTAGTTCCGGGTTGCCTGTGATACTCGCAATTCGATCGATGGAGCGTTATCTATATATCAGCCCTGCGTACGAGCGAATCTATGGGCAGGAGCCGTCGGGGCTGTTTGAGTCGGCAAGTGCAGCGCTGGAGCGGGTGCATCCAGAGGATCGTGAGATGATGCGGCTGAGGATGGAGGCTGACCGATCTGGTGCGGCGCAGGAGTATGAGTTCCGGGTTCTGAACCATTTCGGGGATTACCGTCGTTTGAACGTGAAGGTACAACCGTTCTTTGAAGGCACCTCCGGGGATTTGTTGGTTGCGTCTTTGACAGAAGACAATACGGATCTGGTGTTGCCGCCTGTTGCCAGCAAAAGTGCGGGAGTTGCCGGGGCGAAGGTAGTGGGAGTGGCGGAGTTTCGTCAGGGACTTTCCAATTGCGTCGACGAATGGTGTTCTTCAGAGACCGCACCATTTTTTGGCATAGCGTTTGTCGATATGGCGCGGTTTCGGGCGGTGAACGATTCGTTTGGCTATAGCGAGGGAGACCGGTTGCTTGAGGAAGTGCAGCGCCGGATTGCAACGGTTCTGCCGACCGAAGATCGAGTGGCGGGTTTTGGCTCGGATCGATTTGCGCTGCTGGTACGAAGTGCAGGGGATAGAGGAAGGGTTGAAGAACTGGTGCGAAGCATTCTGGCGGCGCTGGCAGAGCCCTTCGCTTTGGGGACAAATCAAATCAGCGTATCGGCTCGTGCCGGGCTTGCGTATCCGCAGGGAATGGATTCTACGGTTGACATGTTGTTGAGGGACGCGGATGCGGCTTTGCAGTTGGCCAAGCAGCGACGAGAGGGCCTGGTGGTGTCTACGATATCCCGTGGCTGGAAGTCGATGGAGCAGTCGTCACTGGAATTTGACCTGAGTAGCGCATTGGATCAGGATGAGTTCTTTTTTGAGTTTCAGCCTGTGTTTCATCCAGAGACCGGGAATGTGCAGTTGCTGGAGGCACTGGTGAGGTGGCGGCATCCGCGGCTTGGAGTTATTTCACCTGCTTCGTTTATTTCGCTGGCGGAGGATTCCGGTCTGGTGCTGAGGCTGGACATGCAAGGGTTGGAGCGGCTC